>DATGUX010000282.1:0-5843 GCA_035300985.1 Fodinibius sp. | reverse complement strand
ATATTAAGTGCGGGTTCAAAGGATATCTGGGTCTTGTTAAATAAGTTGTAACCGAATATCTTATCTTTAAGCTGCCGTTCTGCTCGTTTAAGGGAATCAGCAAGTGTATAGAGAGAATCAAACTTTGTGGAATCAGCCGGCGGGCCCTGCGTGGGGATTTGCGTCCTAAGCTGCCCTGACAGGCCGCTATCACCCTCAGCGGCTGATAAGCTGCCGCCTTGAACCTGCTGTAGACGCCGCTTAAGTTTGGATGCTTGCGACTGGGGAAGACCTTGTGCTGTGGCCATCTGTACCGTTTGTTCTATAGACAGGTTTCTGGCTTTGGCCCCATCATAAATTCTTTGGATCTGTTGGTCGGTAAGTTGATCAACCCTTATACTTTTAAAATCTATGTCACTTAGACTTTGTGCGTGTACAAGGCCGGCGGTAAAGCATAGCACAATGAATGTTAGGATGCCTTTCGTCAGTCGCATTGAATTTTATTGATCTAAAATTATTGATATTTTTTGCAAGCGCGTAAATTAATGAATTTAGTTGTAAACTTACATTGTGAATTGAAGTATTGTATTTTGTAACTACTCTCGATTTTAAGTAGTGTAACCTATCTATTAAAAGAAGTTTCCGATAGTAAATTTTGGTGAGGATATTTATCAGACTTAGGGAACTCACCCAGGCACTATAAGTATAAGCTTGTAACCTTAGTTTACCGAAAAATTAACCTTACTGGCTGGGATGCTTCGAACCGGATTCTATTATTAATAGCAGGTGGGATATATCTTGTTGTGGTATTTCCATTTAATAATGCTTAACTTCGACAGCTTTACAGCTAAAGAAAATAACAAATGCTATATGCGAAAGTATAAATTAAGTCATATTCGGCAGTTAGAAGCTGAATCTATTCACATAATGAGAGAAGTTGCCGCCCAGTTCGAAAATCCGGTGCTGATGTTTTCGGGCGGCAAGGACTCTATAACAATGGCCCGGCTGGCCGAAAAAGCTTTCTGGCCCGCCAAGATCCCTTTCCCTTTCCTCCATGTTGATACCGGACATAATTTTGAGGAAACAATTGAGTTTCGTGACGAACTGATGGACCGGCTCGGCGTGAATCTTATTGTGGCCAAGGTGCAGGACCTGATCGATTCAGGCCGCGTTAAAGAGGAAAACGGATTTAATGCCAGTCGAAACAAACTTCAGATTCCTGCGCTGCTGCAGGCACTGGAAGAGCATGGCTTTGATGCTGCTTTCGGCGGGGCACGTCGCGATGAAGAAAAGGCGAGAGCCAAAGAACGTTTTTTCTCCCACCGTGATGAATTTAGCCAATGGGATCCGAAAAACCAGCGGCCTGAACTGTGGAATTTGTACAATGGGCGGAAAAATAACGGAGAGCATTTCCGGGTGTTTCCCCTGAGTAATTGGACGGAAATGGATGTGTGGCAGTATATTGCCGCCGAAGACATTGGTATTCCCAATCTCTATTTGGCCCATGAACGTGAGGTTGTTGAACGGGCTGATACCTATTTGGCTAAATCAGAATTTATTACGCTTACGGATGATGAAGAGTATGAAATGAAGACCGTACGCTTCCGCACGATAGGAGATATGACCTGTACAGGCGCATTTAAGTCTGATGCCTCGACGGTTCCTCAAATTATCGAAGAGGTAGCCTCCGCACGTGTTACCGAGCGTGGCAACCGAACGGATGACAAGCGCGCTGAAGCCGCTATGGAAGAACGAAAAAAACAGGGCTACTTCTAAGGTGAACAAGATATTAGCCTGTGGAAATAGCCAATTCTTAGGTTACCGGCGGAATCCAATCCAATTTATATAACTCGTCTTTATTAAAAAGATTTTTTTAAACTAATACTATGAGTACGAATAACACTGACGCAAAAAAATATCTCGATATGGACCTTCTCCGCTTTTCAACGGCGGGAAGTGTAGATGATGGAAAGAGCACCCTTATTGGAAGGTTGCTGTACGATTCAAAATCGATCTTTGATGATCAGATGGAGAAGATTGAAGAGTCCAGTCGAAGAAAGGGAGATGAATATACCAATTTAGCCCTTATAACGGACGGACTTTCCGCCGAGCGTGAGCAGGGTATAACCATTGATGTAGCTTATCGCTATTTCTCAACGCCCAACCGGAAATTTATTATTGCCGATACGCCGGGGCATGTTCAGTACACGCGTAATATGGTTACCGGTGCGTCAACATCAAACTTAGCGGTTATTCTGGTGGATGCCCGCAAGGGGGTTATAGAGCAAACCTGTCGGCATTCTTTCATCGCTTCACTGCTGCAGATCGAGCATATCGTTCTCTGCGTTAACAAAATGGATTTGGTAGATTACAGTGAGGAACGATTTAAAGAAATCAGAGAAGAATTCCGCTCTTTTTCCTCAAAGTTGGATGTACCCGATATTCATTATATTCCCATTAGCGCACTATATGGTGATAATGTCGTTGAAAAGTCGGAAAATATGCCTTGGTATGGAGGATCTACACTGCTCTATACGCTCGAAAATGTGCAGGTGGACAGCGATTATAACCACGTAGATAGCCGCTTTCCGGTGCAGTGGGTCACGCGTCCCCAGTCTGATGATTATCACGATTATCGCGGATATGCGGGTAAAGTAGCCGGCGGTGTGTTCAAGCCGGGCGATGAGGTCATTGCCTTGCCTTCGGGTTTTACCAGTACCATTGACACGGTAGAAACCTATCAAAAAGAAGAAGACGAAGTCTATCAGCCCATGTCGATAACGATGACGCTGGAAGATGATATCGATATTAGCCGCGGAGATATGATTGCCAAGCCTGATAACCAGCCTACGGTTGGCCAGGATATTGATATGATGGTTTGCTGGCTGAATAAGGAGCCGTTGCAAGCCAATGGTAAATATGCTATAAAGCACACTACTAAGGATGCGCGCTGTATTATTAAAGAAGTCAAATACAAGGTTAACATTAATACGCTGCACCGGGTGGAAGGAGATAAGAATATTGGCCTGAATGATATAGGCCGGGTTCAAATTCGTACCACCGAGCCGCTCTTCTACGACAGCTACAAGCAAAACCGGGCGACGGGAAGCCTCATTATTATTGATGAATACACGAATGAAACGGTCGCCGCAGGGATGATCATTTAAGTGAGATTGTGCTCTTAAATGCAGGCTTATAGCTTGGCGGCTCGTAAGGTGTGATTTGATTAAAGGAACATTAAAACCGAGCTTTTAGTGTTCCTTTAGCTTTTGGTTGATCAATGATTGTATCCGGTTACGGAAGTGCTTTTCATCAAAGTGGCTAACAGATTCTTTGATAGCCTGTCGGTCAAATTGTTTCTGTTCGAAATCACGGATGGCACGGCTCAGGCTTGCTACGGTCTGTTCGCTAAAAAAGCAACCATTGATGGCAGGCTTTATATAGTCACGCGTGCCGCCCTTTCCAAAGCCGATGACGGGCGTTCCAAGGGCCATCGCCTCAACGGGGCTCATGCCAAAATCCTCTTCTGCGGCAAATAGAAACGCGCGTGCGCCGGCCGTCAGCTTGGTCTTGGTATCTTCATCCACAAAACCTTTAAAATGGATGTTATTGGACTCCTTTAATTTCTTGAGCCGGTCCATATCGTTACCGGCGCCGAGAATATAGAGCTTACGGTCAGGGAGTTGATTAAAAGTCTCAATGAGCAAATCCACGCGTTTGTAGGGTACCAGCCGGCCTACAGTAATATAGTAGTCATCCCGCTTATTTGTGATCTCTATATTATCGTATTGCTCTACCTTTATTGGCGGGTGGATGACCTCCGCCGTTCGCCGGTATATCTTCTCAATGCGTTGTTGAACAACGGTAGAATTAGCAATAAAGTGATCCACCCGGTTGGCGGTGGATTGATCCCAGATGCGCAGGTAGTTCATCACGTAGCGCAGTGCGGTACGCGTGAAAGAGCCAATGTCGTTTTCATTTGCCAGATACTCATGATATTTGACCCAAGCCTGTCGCATAGGGGTATGGACGTAGGAGATATGCAGCGCTTCGGGATGACGCAGCACTCCCTTGGCCCAAAGATATGAGCTGGAGATGATTAAATCATATTCCCGGAGGTCAAAATCTTCCACGTAGGTTGGATATAGCGGCAGCAGCTTGCGGTAGTGCTTCCGACGCCATCGGGAATCCTTCATCTTAGGATGCTCGATAATACGGTAATTTTCAAAATAAGTATCGACAACCTTTTGCTCAGCCATCATGGTGAAAATATCCGCCCCGGGAAAAAGGGAGGCAATTTGTTGAGTAACAATCTCAGCACCTCCCAGCTGGTTGAGAAAATCAGTGACAATGGCAGTTTTCAAAGCAGTGGAATTTTAATTATTACAGTTAATGGTTACAGCGTATTAAAAAAGGTACCGTACCGAAAGCTGATACTGCATATTTACAACATTATGGCCCGTGATGGTGTAAAACGCCGGTTTCCCCAGGTCAAAGCGACCATAGTTAAAGTTTTTATTCCATACAACTCTTCCAGTTAATAGGATGGAGTCAAATTGATAGGCTCCATTTACTCCAAGATTGAGATTAACTCTGTGATGGAACTGATCTTTAAATCCACCGCCCGGAAAGTAACGTTGCATAAACTCATAATGCAGATGGTCGTTCTCAACAACACGCTGGGCAAAGAAGCCTAATTTACCATTCTTAAAAAAGCCATCGATTCCAAAAAACTGGCTTTCTGAGCCCGGGCCAATGGCGGCGCCTAAAATTTGGCCTCGGTTGGTATGGCCTTGTTTTACGGTTTTATGTGTGTAGTAATAGGTTTGAGGGCGAATATCATCTAATCTTCTGGGCACCAGCGAGTTTATCTCCGCGTTTACCTTAACGAAATCGATCCAGTTGCTTTCAAATATTTTTTGCACGCCAAAGGTATAACCGCCGCCATGCTGGGGTTCCATAAGAAAATCGCGAAAGTTCCAGTTCTTCTCTTCCTTATAATATTCGCCATAGATCTCGGCATTGCTTTCCGGGAGCACCCAACGAAAATATACTGATTTAAGCCCATTTTTATCTTCATAATGGCTGGCATCGCGTGCCCTTTTTAAGGCCTCTTTGTCTGGTTCGGGGAAAGGACGAAATATTCCGGAATAATCGCTAAATCCAAGCCCGCCTTTAGGGATATACTGCTGGATAATACGACTGGTGCCAATATGGAGATTGGGCAAGAAAGAAGGACTATAGACAATATTCAGCCCATTCATAAAGCGCTCTTTCTTGTGATATCGGGGTAGATAACTGAAATAGTCAGAATCGCGCGGCCATCCTACAATCCACCGGAACTGGACCTTGCCAATATTCCAAGGCAATTGCAGTGGTTTGCGCGTACCTAAAAAGGCATGCGGAACGCCGGCCGCATTGTTGCTCATGACCAGGGCATACTGTACGGCCGGTCCCCACCAAAGCGGTTCCGAGCTGAGGCCCAGTTCAATGTCATAGTGATGAAAGCGAATGGAAGAATGTCCCCAGCTGAAGGTAGTGAAAGCATCAGGACCGAAGCGAAACGGACGGTCGATACGCTGAGCCAGAGAATCTTCGGGGAGCGTCCCTTGGGCAGCATAAATAATATTTCCCTGCCGGTCGCGCGGTATGAAATTAGGTACTTCGAAATCTCTGTTTTGCTGGTATATTATGTGCGGGCGGAAACTGACATCCAGAAAGTTGGAGGTGATATGAAAGCCGCCCTGGAATTCCAGGTTCAGGCCTCGTCCGTACCATGCAGCGCCATTATTTTCGCCATAAGGGAGTTTACTGTTGACCGTACCTTTTAGAACCGGTTCGTAAAATCCCAGATTAAAGTCTTC
>DATGUX010000281.1:0-4472 GCA_035300985.1 Fodinibius sp. | reverse complement strand
TAATTGGGATTAATAGGAACAATCCGAAAGCCGTTCTCTTTGAGATAGCTTGCTATATGGTAGCTCGTCCGATATTTATTAGCCGATGCTCCAATAATGGCAATCGTCTGTGCGTTTTCGAAAACCTCTTTATAATCAGTTACCATATCCATTATGGTTAGTGGCTATTTATTCTTTTCAAATAACAATTAAGAAATGTAAATGATTTCATTTATTATTGGTTCCATTAATTCATTTTTTTTGCCTAATGGTTTCCAATATTAAACAATTTCTGAATCGTCACAAAAGATATGCGCCGGTCATCTTCTTTATTGGCGGATTTATCTGGGACAGCCTGACCCTCGGCCGCGTTGACGGCTGGTACAGCAATACCGTGCTGTTTGTCTATCTGATCTGCCTGACGATCTGCCTGTACATCTTTAATCTGGCCGATGACGACTACTGGGACGGTACCTTCTTAAAACCTTATGAGGATTATGCTCCGCTGGCAATACAGTTTTTTCTGGGCGGCCTTTCCAGTGCCTACGTCATCTTTTTCTTCCAAAGTGTGAGCCTGACCAAAACGGCTTTATTTTTTTTACTGCTGGTGATTCTGCTTATTTCCAATGAGCTCCTGAAGCACCGGATATCCAATAAATACCTGCAGTTTGGTGCCTATCTTTTTGTTTCCTTCACCTTCTTCACCTTTATGCTGCCCATCCTGATCGGCATCATGAATACTACCGTATTTATCATCTCCGGGCTATTGGGACTTAGTTCCACGCTGGCGCTGGTTGGCTACCTCTACTTTAAAAGTCCCTCTACACGAGCCGAGATCACCGGCTGGAAAATTACAAGCCTTCTGCTCGGCATCTATTTATTTATCAATGCCTGTTACTATTTTAACCTGATACCGCCGGTACCTATGTCGCTGGAGTCGGGTATGGCTGCCTATAATGTCGAGAAAACTGATCACAGCTTCCGGGTGACCTATGAAAAACCGGACGGACTAATCCGGCTGTGGCGCCCGCATGACCCCACCTTCAACTATACTGACGGAGATACCGTTTTTGTTTATACCTCCATCTTTGCCCCAACCGACTTACAAAAGGGCGTCCGCCATCAGTGGCAGTGGTATAATGATAATAAAGGCCGATGGGAAACCAGCGACCTTATAGGTTATAATATTATCGGAGGCCGCTCCGAGGGTTACCGCGGCTTTACTTTTAAAACAAATGTTCATCCCGGACAGTGGCGGGTAAATGTTACTACGAGTGAAGGATTGGTACTGGGTAAACTTAATTTTAGAATTGTCCCCGACAGTACCTTTGACAGAAGTACCCTGACCACCCGAATTTATTGATTTGGATTAGTACTCTCAATTTTCCAGAAAAATCCTTATATTCACCAACATTCTAAGAACAAAAAAACTATAGTATTTTGCCAAAAGTAAAAGACGGTGATACCGTAAAAGTACATTACACTGGAAAATTAACTGAAGACGACACAGTCTTCGACAGTTCACGCGATCGCGAACCGCTCGAGTTTACGCTGGGCGAAGGACAATTGATCCCCGGTTTTGAAGAGGCGGTTATCGGCATGGAGGAAGGCGACGATACAACTATCGAGCTTGACTCTAAGGATGCCTACGGCCAGCGCCGCGAGGACCTGGAGCTTGAAGTTTCCAAAAGTGACCTGCCCGATGAGGTAGATCCCAAGGTAGGCATGCAGCTGCAGATGCAACAGCAACAGAACGGCCAGGCCGTTCCCGTTCAGATTGTAGCTGTTGAAGATGATTTTGTTAAGCTGGATGCCAATCATCCGCTAGCAGGTAAAGATCTGACCTTTGATATTGAGTTGGTCGAGCATAAGGGCTAAATTTCGCCTTTTCTTTTTCAGGCCTGAATTCGATTCCCGGATTCAGGCTTTTTTTATAGTTCCCCGTTTTACATCTGCTTACAGATAATTTGACAACAAAAGGTTGCTCCCAAATCCGCTCACGCTGGATAAAATCACTCAAAAAAACGTTGTTTGGGACTATCTTCAGGAATAAGCGGCTGAATAGCTTTGGCCGATTCAACCGGCCGGTCGGTCTCAATAATATCCACCCCCGACCGAATGAGCGCCCGATAGGCATCCGCGCGCTCATCATCCGGGAGTTTGTCCTGGCTGGGACCGGCGCCAACCATTACCATCACGCCCTGGTCATGCAGCAGCTCAATAAGTTTCTTGTTTTCCGGAGTAATCCTGGGCCCAATATAGGCCTGTGCCACCTGCTCCCACGGAACGGCCTGGTCATACTCATCAAAGGCCTCTTTGGTTTTTATCCACGCCGAAAACATGATATGCGGCGCCCTCTCATAATAATATTTTGCCTGCTCAGCATTACGTACAGTAACGATAACGTATGATTCCGCATTGTGATTACCTATGGCGCGAATGTACATCAATTTCGGTACATCCTTTATATCTAAATTAAGTACCGTCTTGCCCCGGGCCCAGCGGATCGCCTCATCCAGTGAAGGAATCCGGTGTTCAGTCATATTTCCATTGGAATTTTTGAGCTTCAGATCTTGCAGCTCTTCCCACTTATAATCAGAAACCTTAGCTGTTGCATTGGTCGTCCGTTCCAAGGTGGCATCGTGCATCAATACAATCACGCTGTCTCTGGTCAGCCGCGGATCCACCTCGAAGGTCGCCGGCGTGTGGCGGAGGGTGTATCTCATCGAAGCGATGCTGTTTTCAGGATAGCCGTTTTTAGCCCCTCCCCGATGGCCGCTGATTGATGGAATATCTTTGCCTGTATAAGCAAAAAAATCTTGCAGGTCGGCCGGTTCATCAAGTGTTATAGTATGGAGCCGGGAATGTTGGGTGCATTGATTTGCAGCCACCCCAAGCAACCCCATTAAGCCTATCCTAATAATTTTATTGACCATTTTCTTAACTTTTAACTCTATTATCCTTCCCAGCAGCGGCACCCCAGACAAATTTCTGCTTTTGAAGGCTTAGGCCCGCTTATAATAAGCATGACAAAAAAACCATCATCAGCATATTATATATTCAGGACAAACACAACCAATCATGGGCGAGCTCCCCAGATCGCTTCAGGCCAGGGCAAAGATATGGCCTGCGGATATTTTGAATCGATTCCACCCTGAGAAGAACGTTGTAAGAAATCCGTCCCGCGGAAGAGGATGGTCCCGGAATCACCCGAACGGTAATAGACCGCATCTATATCACCGGTTCCCCACTGGAAAGGCCAGGCTTTGGAGTATTCCTGTTTGATACTTTTGGGTTTATTACCGGCCAGGCCGGTCGTTCGAATAACATCATACTGCGAACCTTTAAAAAGGTAGATTTCTTTCCGCTCTCCATTATAGTAAGCAGCATCCAAATATCCCCGTCCCCAGTCTCTGGGCCAGAATTTAAAGGCTCCCGCTATTTTTTGTGTTGCATTCTCTTCGATGGCTTCACCAATCGCATGACTTACAAATTCAACGCCGTTAAAAAGAAATACTTTGTCTTTTCCAGGATGAGAATAGGCGGCATCGACATTATGGGACCAATCTTTCGGCCAACCCGGATACTGACTTAGCTTTTTCGGGAAACCTGCATCAATACCCTTCCCCGGCGTTTTTCGATAGTAAATATTATCAACAAAATAATATATTTTATTTTTTACCGGGTCAAAATAGGCTGCATCCACAAAGGCCCATAAAATGGACTTACAATAGTTGGTTTTTGCGCAATCTTTAAAAATATCAGTGTAATCCACTGGTCCCCGCGGCTCTATGCTTCCCTCTATATGAAATACGGATTTATTAACCCTGCCATACTTGCTAAAACAGCCTGCAACGGATATCGCATGCCAGTGGTCTGACACCACATATAGATTGTCCCCTTTACCGATGACGGGCTCCCCTTCATAACTTAATTTTTGGCTGTAGCACAGATTTTGTTTGGTAGAGTTGGATTTCTCTTCCTCAAATATTTTTTCCGGCGGGATGCCCTGCTGAACTAAAAGCGAATCCATGCTGCTTGCTTCACAAATTGAAGACTTATACGCGCCACATCCGCCAGAAACAACAATACGAGCGAATGATACCTCAGAATAATACAGATCAGCTGCCACTTCTACCCGGTGCCGTGTAACCTCAGGATTTGCCGATCCAAGGAGTAGCATTACAGACTCATTCTGGGACTGGCTGGTCTGGCCGTGAGCCAAATCGACTCCAAGGAATACCGCGGCAAGTGCTAAAATGGTAATTACATATTCGCACTTTATAAAATGGCTACCTTTCATTTTGTGAAAACCCACTACCATTTAAGGTAGTTTTAAAATTTTTGATATATAATTAGGGCTTCCTTAGGAATATGTTAAACTTATGTAAAACATAAGTTTAGCGGTAGTTTTTGTTGTTTTTAATGCAAGGTTTTTATACATTAAAAGAAATAACCTTGCATATGATACACTACCATTCTCAATATCAGAC
>DATGUX010000280.1:0-12438 GCA_035300985.1 Fodinibius sp. | reverse complement strand
ATGGAAATGATGCAGGATTCGACCATGCGAGCCATGATGATGGAGCACATGACGCAGAACCCGCAAATGCGTAAGCAGATGATGCAGCATATGATGGGCTCGATGAAGATGGACGGCGACATGAATATGCAGGAGATGCATCAGAAGATGATGAATAATCCCGAGATGAAAGAGCGCATGCAGAAGCACATGGAGATGATGCAATCCATGATGGAGGGCAAAGAAATGGATCACTCCAAGATGATGGAAAAGATGGGCGATTCTTCCATGATGAAGATGCACATGATGTGCATGCAGATGATGCAGGGAGGCATGATGGACAAAAGCAACATGGATTCCGGCAACCATAAACAACATCACAACTAATCATGGAGTGGCTAAACACACTGAATGCCTGGGCCCCGGTACTTTGGATACTCCTGTCCGGGGTCTTGCTCCTGATCTGGTATCTTGCTCTTCGCGGCAAGCACCGGCTTGAAGTCAGAAATGCAGCCACCGAAGTGTACCATAGACGATTTCAAACCGGTGAAATATCAAAAGAAGAGTTCAACAGGCTCAAAAGTTCCCTTACCAACAACTAACCATATCACATAAAAATGAGCAAGCATACCCTTTGGGCGATTATTGGATGTGGGGTTCCTCTTCTGCTTCTGTTTTTCGCCCCACTGCTGGGGCTGAGCAGTAACATAACCATCTTTCTATTTGTCGTAGCAATATTTGCCTGCCACATCCTGATGATTGGTCACCACCGGAAAGGATCGGGGCATGAAAATCACCAAACTAACGACAGGAGTTTATCATGAAAACACTCAGCATCAAAAAATTGGGGATGGCCGCCGGAGCAACCGCGGCTATTTTTTACCTGGGATGTATCATCCTGATGATAACGGTCGGTAAAGAGGGACGGTGTTCTTCTTCAACAGCCTGTTGCACGAGCTGGATGTAGAACCCATTATTCGGATGAGCGTGCCGCGCCTGCAAGCCTTCTTCGGATTGGTGCAAACCTTCATTCTGGAATGGCTGATCGGAGCATTAATTGCCGCAATCTATAATATCTCTTATTCAAAAGGAGAAGATACCACTCAAAATTATTTTTAATACAGTACATGCAGGCGTAAAGCCTTATTTGGCTTAACTTCGTTAAATCGTTACTCCACAATGAAAAAAATAAACATAGAGAATCAAAAGCTGTCTTTAACAGGTTCTGTATCATTGGGCACGGGAGTAATGATAGGAGCCGGTATCTTTGTACTTATGGGACAAATTGCTGAGCTGGTCGGTGATTTGTTTCCGGTAACCTTTTTAATAGGAGCTGTGGTTGTGGGCTTCAGTTCGTATTCATACGTTAAATTCTCCAATGCCTATCCTTCCTCCGGGGGAGTGGCTAAATTTTTGACAAAAGCATATCAGCCCGGCACGGCGGCGGGCACCCTTTCGCTGCTGATGTATGTATCAATGGTTGTTGCCGAGAGTCTGGTGGCCGGCACCTTTGGCGCCTACACGCTGCGGCTGTTTCCCGAAGCATACGCCGGCTATGCTTCGGCGTTGGGTGTAGGCCTTCTGGCCCTGGCCTTTATCGTTAATGTAATGGGCAACAAAGTTATTGGTGCAACGGCAACCGTCACGGCTATTATTAAGGTTGCAGGCATCGCACTGCTTGCTATTGCGGGTTTAGCCATAGCAGGGTTTCCGGATATTACTGGTAACTTTGTTTCAAAAAATAGCCAGTCGTTGCCGGCAGGTTTAAGTTTTATTGCTGCGCTGGCCCTCTCGATTCTTGCGTATAAAGGCTTTACGACGATCACCAATCAAGGGGATGATATTCAGGATCCGCATCGAAATATGGGGCGGTCTATTATTATTTCAATCCTGCTATGCACGCTGATCTATATCGTTTTAGCACTGTCCGTATCGGCAGGATTGAGCATCCCTGAAATCATTGCTGCAAAAGATTACGCACTTGCGGAGGCTGCACGACCGATTTTTGGAGAATGGGGCACATGGCTAACCATTTTACTTGCCATAGTGGCTACCGTATCCGGTGTAATAGCCAGCGTTTTTTCAGCCTCCCGACTATTGGGAATGCTAAGCAATATGAAACAAGTGCCCAGGCTAAAGGCGGGGAGATTCCAAAATCCGGCCCTTATTTTTACGGTGGCTTTGGCCATGGGTTTGACTATTTTATTTGATTTAACCCGCATTGCTTCTATTGGGGCTATCTTTTATCTGACGATGGACATTGCTATACACTGGGGCCTGCTGCGGCACCTGAGGGAGAAAATTGATTTCCATCCCGCTGTGCCGGTTATAGCCATAATTATGGATGTTGCCGTACTTGGGGCTTTTATTTATATCAAATACCTGACGGATCCCTTTGTTCTTGGGGTAGCTTTGGCAGGGATTCTACTTATTATCCTGGCCGAGCGTCTTTTTATGATATCGCATACCGACAGTGAAGGAAAAATGGATATGGGAATGGATGAGGAAGAGATGAAAGGGAAGATATAAACCGAAATTTCGCTGGAGGAATGGCTTTTTGCCTTTACCTTTGGCATGTACTGGTCCAGCCTGTACGAACACCTCACCTGGCACAGGCTACAACCTGCCTGATGAGTCAAGCCTATTCTGTGTACTGCCAAAATAATTAGAAGAACGCCTTCCAGTTTAAGCTTTATTTCAGCAATACCCTCGTATGTTCTACAAAAGAACATGACATCCGTTAATTCAATCAATAATTATTATTATGGAAATACTAAAAAGCCTGCTTCGAAATCTTGCGGATAAACTTGGCGAGCTATTGGATAACGCTCAGCTGCAGGAAGTTCCGGTAAGAGTAGAGACCAAAAATCATCCGAATGCATATAAGATGAATAGGTACCATCATATACGCGGGTAACACTTTGAAACAGACACTTATTTTCAGGACGCTTTGAAATACTTCCTCACAAACCCCTCTTGTCCCGAATCCTCGGGATTAGGAGGGTTTGGGGAGGTCCAAACAAAGGTATTTTAAAGGCCCCTTTTTATTCAATAAATAACCACCAATCGAAAGAACACTGCCATGAAATGGTCACTTTATATCGGAAAACCTGCAGGTATCAAGGTCTTTATTCACTGGACTTTCATCCTGCTGGTTATCTGGCTCTCCTGGATGCACCTGCAACAGGGGCACGGGCTTTTTGAAATAATCATGGGACTCATTTTTCTCGCAGCCCTTTTCGGGTGCGTCACTCTCCATGAGTTCGGCCATGCCCTGGCCGCTCGTCGGTATGGGATCGGGACCCGGGATATAAACCTGCTTCCTATTGGCGGGGTGGCCCGGCTGGAACGCATGCCCGAAAATCCCAAAGAAGAGCTAGTGGTAGCGATTGCCGGACCGGCGGTCAATGTGGCCATTGCCATCGGATTATATATGATCATGCTGCTTCTGGGACAGTCTGATATGGAACTGGGTCATCATATAACCGGCAGTAATTTCCTGGCCGATTTGCTGGTGATCAATATTATTTTGGTTCTGTTTAACCTGATACCGGCCTTTCCGATGGACGGCGGGCGCGTGCTCCGGGCATTGCTGGCTTTCAAGTTAAGAAGGGATCGCGCCACCCGGATCGCTGCTTCTATCGGGCAACTGCTGGCTATCGGTTTTGTTCTCATCGGCCTCTTCTACAATCCGTTTCTGCTGTTTATCGGAATTTTCATATTCCTGGGGGCCGGTGCAGAAGCCCGTCAGGTTTCGATGGCGGAATCTGTGAAGCATCTGACGGCTAAAGATATCATTAAGGGCAACTATCCGGGCGTCACGCTCACCGCCACGGTGGCCCAGGCCGCTTCAGCGATGCTTGAAAGCCCGGCTTCAGAGGTAGTCGTTACCAATGGCGACCGGTTTGAGGGCCTGATCTCCCATGCATCGATTATCAAAGCGTTACAGGAAGGCAAATCTGATCGTCCGGTAGTCGAAATTATCCGGGAAGACGTCCAAACCATTCCACCTGACATCACTTTACTGGAGTTGCTTTCCGCCACTCAGGTCGAGGGGCAATCTATCTACCCGGTGGTTGAGGAAGGGAAGTTATTAGGCGTTATAACAGATCATAACCTGAACGATATCATGCGGGCACGACAAACGCTGTCCGCCCATATCGAAGAATAATTGCCAAAGCAGTGAGAACTACGCCAATTTAAGCTTGTTTTAAGGCACGGGCTTTATTTTACAGACAGCACCTTGCTACAGCTGACAAATAATGGCACAGCATATATTCAACAGTAACATAATACCTTAGCACCATGTTTTACGATCATCATTTTATAGGCATGCACTGGATCTGGTGGCTTATTATGATAGCCATCATCCTGCTGGTAGTCTTCGATATCATTCCCTACCGGCCCCGAACAGAACCGAAAGAGGATGCCTTGGATATTCTAAAAAAACGATTTGCCCGCGGGGAAATTGAACGCGAAGAGTTTGAAGAACGAAAACAGATTTTAAAGCAAAACAAATAACATAAAAGGAATACTATTATGGAAAAGATTAACGTAGCCGTAAACGGATATGGCGTCATCGGAAAACGGGTGGCGGAAGCAGTAACCCTGCAAGAAGATATGGAGCTGGTGGGCATCGGCGATATAGTCGCCGACTGGAGAATAAAGTCGGCTGCTGCCAAAGGATATGCCGTGTTTGCCAACACGGAGGAAGGCCGCAAGGCGATGAACAAGGAGGGTATTCCGGTAGCCGGTGATCTTGACGACCTGCTTGATCTCGCTGACCTGGTGGTGGATTGCGCTCCCAAAAAATTCGGCGCTCAAAATGCTGAGCGATATAAACTTGCCGGGGTAAAATATATCGTACAAGGAGGAGAAAAACATCAAACGACCGGCCATTCCTTTGGCGCCGAAAATAATTATGCAACCGCCCTGGGAAGGGATGCAACCCGTGTGGTATCTTGCAACACTACCTCCATCGTACGGACCCTGAGCGCATTAAAACGGGCGGGACTGCTTAACAAAGCACGTGGTACCCTGCTCCGCAGAGCTACTGATCCGTGGGAGAGCCACAAAAACGGCATCATGAATACGCTGGTTCCTGAACCGGAAATTCCCAGCCACCAAGGCCCCGATGCCCAAAGCGTGGATCCCGAGCTGGATGTTGTAACCGCAGCGGTAAAAGTACCCCAAACACTTTCTCACCTGCACTACTGGACTGTTCAATTGACCCGGGAAGCATCCAAAGAGGACGTGTTGGAAGCTTTAGGCACTTCTTCCCGAATCGCTTTTATACGCATGGATAATGAATTATCAGCAAATAATGCTGTGAAAGAATTAATGCTGGATATAGGCCGTCCTCACGGTGATATGTACGAAGTAGCCATCTGGGAGGATATGCTCAAGGTGGAAGGCGATGAGCTGTACTACGCCTACCTGGTTGATAACCAGGCCATTGTCATTCCCGAAACCATTGATGCGATCCGGGCGCTTACCGGAATTGAACCCGATCCCAACAAATCCATTGAAAAGACAAACCGGTCGCTGGGTATTACACAAAGGTTCTTTTAGACAGACCCTGTTACTTTACCAACATACATTAAAACAAAACGGAATAATAATATGGAAAGAGGAATAGAACATTCGGGGGCCTGGGTGATAGCAATTTTTGTTATCGTTATTGCTTCCTGGCTATTATACAAGTATCTGGCACCCAAATCCTGGCGGGAGTGGGTGGGAGCTGGTTTAATTCAAGGCTTTATCATTGCATTGTATGCAGAGATGTATGGCTTTCCCCTTACTATTTATTTGATGGCGCGATTCCTGGGAATTGACAGTGGGTCTGTAGATGCCAATCTCTGGTCCACATTATTAGGCATGGGGCAGACCGGCATGATGATCTCAATGATTCTGGGCTATGCCCTGCTTTTTATTGGCTTCGGAATTTTTATCCAGGGCTGGCGTCAGCTTTACCATGCCAAGCAGGAAAACAGGCTGGCAACCGACGGATTATACAGCCTGGTCAGGCATCCCCAATACACGGGGCTATTTATCGGGCTTTTTGGAGAAGGCGTCATCCACTGGCCCACCATATTCTCGGTAGGCCTGTTCCCGGTTATCGTTATTGCTTATGTCCTGCTTGCCAAAAGGGAAGAGAAGAAAGTAATCGAGGAGTTTGGCGAAGAATATCTCCAGTACAAGCGGAACGTCCCGGCCTTCCTTCCGGCAAAAGGCCAATGGAAACAGTTTATTCAACGGGCCGGTAATACGGGGCAATCAAATTTGTAGTTATTTCAATTCAATAATGGTCTAAAATATGACACCAATCACAGTCACCAAAGCATCCGGAGAAAAAGAATCATTTGATGAAAATAAGCTTCGGCGTTCACTCAACAGTGCAGGTGCTGCTCAACAAATTATTGATCGAATTGCAAATGCAATCAGTGAGATACTCTATGATGGCATTTCCACTCAGGAGATCTATAAAAGGGCTTTTCGACTGCTCAGGCAGTATTCCAATCGTTCAGCAGGACGATATAAATTGAAGGAAGCATTATTAGAGCTGGGACCTACTGGCTACCCCTTTGAAAAGTTTGTCGGTGAACTACTTAAGAGATTAGGATACCAAACTGAAACAGGAATTGTTGTGGAGGGCAACTGCGTATCCCATGAAATTGATGTGATTGCTGAGAAGGATAACAAGCATTTCATAATAGAATGCAAATTTCACAACCGAAAAGGACATAAATGTAATGTAAAAGTCCCCCTTTACATTCAATCACGATTCAAGGATGTGGAAAGAAACTGGAGTAGCCAACCCGGTCACGAAGACAAGCAACACCAGGGATGGGTGGTAACCAATACTCGATTTACCAAGGATGCCCTGCAGTATGGCAAATGCATGGACCTTAAACTGTTAAGTTGGGACTATCCCCAAAATAATGGGCTGAAAGATCTTCTTAGCAAAGTGAATCTCCATCCTATTACTTGTCTTTCAACCCTTAGTAAAAAAGATAAACAGCAGCTGCTCGAAAAGGATGTCGTATTTTGTATGCAGCTCTGCGAAGATGAAAAGGTACTTGACCATCTTGGACTGGACAATCGAAAGAAAAACCAGGTGCTGAAAGAGGCACGAGATATCTGCAAGCTTAATGAAGCCGGACAATTACATGAATGATTCTGTTAGCATACACTTCCTTGGAGCGGCCGGAACCGCAACTGATTCCAAATATGTGGTAGAGCTTCCGGGTAAAACTGAACGACCTTTTTGACTGTAAGGCGGAGATACCGGAGCTATATGATATTAAAGAATTTAAGTTTTTGAGCTGAGATATGAACCAATTGAAGGCACTTTCTTTTTGCACTTACTATTTGAACTCAGGAAATATAAGAAACAGTACAGAATCCAAAATGTAGAGGAGTCAGTTATGAAAACGGAAAATCTGAATAAACAAGAGCCAACCGCAATTATTTACTGCAACGGATGGTGCGATTACCTGCGAAAGCTGGTGGACCTGCTCCAGAAAAAAGACTATGCGTTTACTTTTGTTGACTTGCGATTTGATACCCACAAAGCGAAGGAGCTGGTTACTAAACTGGGGAATCCCTTGCTATTGCCCGTTATTTATATCAGCAACCAATATTATGAACGACCGGCATTTTCCAAAATAAACAAGGCATTCAGTCTCAACTATTCCCCTGCTGAAATATAAATGGAGTTAAAGCGGACGAGGAAATGGAGCCTGGAAAAACAGCACTCGTTTTATGCGGAGGTGGCGCTCAGGGCGCTGCTGAAATCGGATTCTACCAGGCCATGGTAGAATTGGGCGTCAGGCCCGATTTTATAGTCGGCACCTCCGTTGGTGCCCTGAGCGGGGCTTTTACCGCTTGCGGGATGGATATCTCCCGGATAAAAGAAATATGGATAGAGATTTCTAATCGCAAACTCTACCGCTTCAACCCGGAAATCCTCTGGAAATGGGGTAATACTTCCAGCCTGTTTAAACCCACCGGCCTGAAACAGTTCCTCAAGAAACAGCTGCCGGTCGAGACCTTTGAGGAACTTGAAATCCCATTGACGGTGGTGGCGACCGATCTACAAGAAGCGAGATCGGTATACCTGGAGGAGGGCCCGCTGCTGCCCGCCCTGATGGCCAGTAGCGCCCTCCCGGTCTATTTCCCGCCTCAGGTTATGAACGGCGATCAGCTCGTGGACGGCGGCATCACCAATAACATTCCAATTGACAAAGCGTACGAAAAGGGCGCCAACACTATTTACTGTATGTTAAGTGAATGCCGGCACCAGTTCAGCCACTCCGTCAACGGACTGTTCAATATGATTATCCGTACGGCACAGGTCAGTCAGCACCAAAAGCTGCGGAACGATATACGACGAATCGCCGATGATACCGAGCTGTTTCTGCTGGACCTGTGTATTACCACCCGGCTCACCAGCGTGCTCGATTTCAGCAAGACGGAAATGATCATCGAGGAGGCGTACCGTTTTTCAAAACGAGCCCTGGAACAGGGGTATGGCTGCCAACCCCTGCCGATTGAGTGATCTTAAAATCAACAAAGACCTGCCGGAATATTTATTTAAAAAATAGATTGGCAAACTGAATAAATATGGAGCTATGAGAAAAAAAGAGATCATTATCCTGCTTTTTTGCCTTTTTCTGGTGATGATCGGCTACGGGCTGACGCTGCCCATTCTTCCGTTTTTGGTGGAAAAAGCAGCGCGTTCGAATGAATTGTTCAATCTTTCCCCGGCTCTTCATGTAGGGTTGATGACCGGTATTTTTCCCTTAATGCAGTTTCTTGCAGCTCCGCTTTGGGGACGCTGGTCCGACCGCATCGGCCGGTCTCCCGTGCTGGCCGCAGGCATGGGTGGCTATGCCCTTTCCCTGATCCTATTTGGCTGGACGGACGACCTGACGCTGTTATATGCGCTCCGGATAGCCGGAGGGCTTTTTTCTGCTTCGGTACTGCCTACGGTCAATTCCTGGGTTACGGATCTGAGTCCGGTTAAAAACCGGGGAAAGGTATTGGCGTGGACGGGAGGAGCAGCCAGTCTCGGAGTGATCTTCGGTCCGGTCCTGAGCTCCTTCTTTATGGATGCCAACTGGTTTGACGGGTGGTCCTGGAAGCTGCTGGCCGCAAACGCCTACACGGTTCCCTTTTTGATCGCGGGCGGGTTTTCAGTGCTGGCCCTGATAGCCGTATTACTCTGGCTATCCGATGCATCATCTCAGAGTGAAAGCAGTAGCTATAAACAGAGCAATCTCGGTTTTTTAAACATTATGAAGGGCGAGATGCTCCCGATACTGATCTACGCCCTGATTGCACAGGGAGCGCTTTCCATGTTCGAAAGCACCTACGCCCTGCACGCACAGCAGATGCTGGGGTACAGCGTTTTGGAAATGGGATTTATCTTTATGGTTTGCGCACTCGGGATGAGTATCAGTCAGATTGGTTTGACGGGGTTTTTAATCGACCAATGGGGGAAGAGCGGCTGTTGCCCGTAGGATATCTGCTGGTGGGTCTGTCTTTATTTCTATTGATGTTTGCCAATGATTTTGTCCTTATTATTACGGTAGTCAGCATTCTGGCATTGGGTATGGCGCTGGTTACTCCAAGTCTGGCTTCGCTGACGAGCAAAATAAGTGAAAGCCGGGTCGGTGAACGCATGGGGCTGCTGGCATCCATCAGCAGCCTGGGCCTGGCCGCCGGTTCTTTTATTGGGGCCGGATTGTATTCACTGGATATACATCTGCCCTACTTTTCCTTCTCCATCGTAGTGTTAGTAGTGCCTGTTTACATTATCAAGAGATATCTGAACAGCGAAATCAGCCGGTAATCATTTACTTCTCTCGCTGGCACTTGCAAGATTTAAGCTTCTTTTAAGCCTTCCTGTTGTATTCTACCGTTAGAAAAGGGCTGCTTCCCTTTTTTTAAATACCAATTTAACCCCGAAAGGAGGCGCTTATGTGGTTTGAAAATGTATGGAATACCATGCTGGTTTGGTGGCTTCTGCTGGCCGTTTTGGTAGCTGGAGCCATCATAGGGGGCCTTTTGTGGCGGCGAAAAAAAGCCAACCCGCTAAAGAAACATTTGGATCATTTCTGCCGGTGCTATGCACGGGGCGAAATAAGCCGGGAAGATTTTGAGGAGTTGAAAAAGGATCTGCAGGGATATGAAAAAAAAGATTAACCCTAAGAAAAAACGAACAACAAAACCCCATATATAAGCATTGGGAAAAATTAATAAGTAAACAAATAAGGTAAACACAATGGAATGGATAGCTGAAAACTGGTTCCTCATATTGATCATCATCCTTTTTGTGGGCATGCATATGTTCGGTCATGGACATGGTGGACACGGTAAACAAGGCGGCGGCCATGGCGGTTGCGGACGCGGACACAAACATGGCAGTGGTTCGCCGGAGGATCACAACCACCCCGATGATGACAAAAACAAACATCAACATCATTAACTAAACAATAGGAGACTCTATTATGCTTAATATCAAAATTGTGAGCTGGGCGGCAGGTACTTTTACGGCGGTCAACTTTATTCTGTGCGTTGTTTACGGACTGGTAACCCCCGAAAGCGTTCACATGCATCAGTTCCTGGAAATTGTACTGCCCGCCTTCGAGTGGATTTCCGTCGGCAGTTTCTTCCTCGGGCTGGTCGAAAGCTTTGCCTGGGGCGCTTATATCGGACTGGTGTACGTACCGATATATAACTTTTTCTATAAGCGGTGGAAGCCGAAGATCAAGTAGTCTTCAGTGGTTAAATTATACAATCGGTAAAAGAGGTAAAATATATTTTCTTATGTAAGGAGAGCTTTAAGGTTGTGTTAAGGTAGCGGGTATTATCATTGAGTAGAAACTTAAATAAGGAGTCGCCAAACATGGCTCGGTAACCTAAACAACTATAGCTTTCTTAATTCCAAACATCATTACAGGAGTCCATTATGAAACTTTATGCATTATTTGCAGGCCTGTTACTTCTAAGCGGTATATTTTATAGGCCGGCGGTCGCACAAGAGTCCCGGATGTTGCTCTTTGAGATCGCCGGCAACGAGTACAAAAAGTGCAATTACAACGAGGAAGGAGATCTGCAATCCTTTGAAAAACTCATGGTCGGTTCCATTGAAGAAAAAGCAAATATCTACCGCCTTCCGGTAGAGCTGTATTCGTATAATGCTAAAAGAGAGCTGCAGGACAGCACCAAAACAATCTATACCTGTCGGCCGGATGAGCAACAGGTGTTATTAAATGTCTTTCCGTTTACCGACTATGGCAAAGGCAGCGAAATCAAAGTCAACCTGTTGGATACGAATGCTTTTTACCCAACGGATCCCGAGCCCGGATGGGAGATGGAACCTATTGAATTTCAAATGGATATCGATAAAGGATTGGTGGGATTTTTGGGCGGGAAAAGTAAGGTTACTATGAGCGGCCGTCAAGTAATACTCAACGATACCCTGCGAACCGAACAGTATCAGATTAATTCGACCGTGGATATCGGCGTTTATGTGTGGGGCATAAAAGTGAAAGGATTTGGTTATCGCGTTATTGAGATTATAGACAAAGACCGAGGAATTATATGGCAAAAATTTAAAAGCAAAGACGACGGCAGCTATTTTGTAATCCGTTTACAATAATCCGAATTGGAAAACAAATTTAATGCACGGTCTTAATTCGAATGAATAATCCAAATCTTGAACAAACCCAATTTACAAAAAAGCGGTACAACGTTACATCAGTCATTTATAATCTGATGGAGTGGCCGGTCGAACAGCTTTGGTACAAAAAGTGGCGGCAAAAGCTATGGGAGCAAATTCACGGACCAAAAGTGCTGGAAATTGGCGTGGGTACCGGGAAAAACATCCCGTACTATCCTGATAATATTCAGCTAACGGGCATTGACCTTTCGCCCGGCATGCTCAAACGGGCAAAAGGACTGCTGAAGGAAAAACAAAAAAACCATGTTATCCTTAAAGAGATGGATGCCCAAGACATGGATTTTCCAGACAACCATTTTGACGAAGTGGTTGCCACCTTTGTCTTTTGTTCGGTTCCCGATCCGGTGCGTGGTCTGCAAGAAGTCTTGCGCGTCACCAAGCCCGGCGGCCGGTTACATCTGCTCGAACACATGAGGGCAGAACAACCTTTTATGGCCAGCCTAATGAAAAAACTGGATGCTCCCATCCATTATTTAAGTGGCGTTCATATTGCCCGGCAAACCGTAGCTAATGTTGAACAGGCCGGTTGGAATATTGAAAAGGTTCAGGATTTAACTGCGAAAGGTATTTTTAAAAAGATTAAAGCCACCAAACCGCATTAAGTTTCTTTGTCTTTTGCCAGCGGTAATTCCACCACAAACGTACTTCCTTTACCCTCACCTTCGCTGTAAGCTCTAATTCTTCCACCATACAATTCGATAATGGCTTTT
>DATGUX010000279.1:0-7467 GCA_035300985.1 Fodinibius sp. | reverse complement strand
GCCTATGGCCTTGCCAATGCGATTTTCCAGTGCAGGAATGATTGGGTCCGTCTCTTCCGGCAAAAAAGCTTCAATGGCAATCGTGCTATAGTTGTCATGGTCGGCCTGGCGGAAGCGGTCGTAAAGTTCACGGGCCATCCGCTGGAGGTCGCCCTCATAGGCTATAACATTTGCCGGCCTTGACTCGGCATCGGCTGAGTGCAGCAGGTACAGCGTATCCGGATTGTTAGTCTTTTCGTCCGTTTTGAGCCATCGGACGGCTGCATCGGGGGCATAATGGGTATATTTGGTGCCGGGACTTTTAGCGGCGGCATCATCCTGCCGGTCGGCGATAGTCACAGGACTTGATATGGCCCGCTGAATTTCATTGAGACTTATTTTACCGGGACGGTAGATGCGATAGGGCTTGTCTGATAGATCTAATACCGTCGATTCCAATCCAATATCCGTTCGCCCGCCATCAATTACGGGGAAATCTTGGCCAAAGTCAGTCTTTATGTGTTTGGGGCGCGTGGGGCTGGGCCGTCCGGATGAATTTGCACTCGGAGCAACCAGGGGTCCTGCGGCATCGATCAGCTTCTGCGCCAGAGGATGGCTGGGCCACCGGAGCGCTACGGTCGGCAGGCCGGCCGTGATGATATCGAGCACTTCGGGCTTCTTTTCCAGGATTAGTGTCAGCGGTCCCGGCCAGAATTGATCTATGAGCCTTTGAGCATCGTCGGAAACCTGACGGACAAAAGTCTGGGCCATGGCTACAGAACATACATGAACAATCAGCGGATTGTCGGCGGGCCGCCCTTTTTGGTCAAACACTTTTTGGATGGCTTCCGCGCTCCATGCATCGGCTCCCAGACCGTAGACCGTTTCGGTGGGGAAGGCCACGATATTGCCCTCCTTGAGCAGCTGTATGTAGCGATCAAGCATAGCTGACCTCTTTATCATAGCTGCCGGATAGTTGGCGAATGAAGTGTGCAGCTTCTTTTATGTCGGGAATGTCCTGGATGACAAAGCGCACGCGATCTTCTTTTTGGATAACGTTAAAACGTCCCTCGGCATCTTCCTGAAGGCGCTTAAGAAGCTTCTGGAAGCGCTTTCCGTAGAATTCTTCGCCCAGTTTGGAATCGTGTTTGGGACATTCTATCCACATTCTGCCGGAACGTATCCGCACTTTGGTGATAAACAAGCGGGCAGCAAAGTGCTTGATAACGGTCGCTGTAATGAGGTTTTGGGCGGCCTTGGGCAGGGGACCGAAACGGTCTTCTACTTCCTCCCGCCAGTCGTTAATTTCTTCCAGTTTTTCAGCACCGGACAGTTTGCGGTAGAGATTCAGGCGTTCAACATTATCGCTGACGTATTCACTTTTTAACAGGGCAGGGTGGTCGAATTCTACCTGGGTTTCGGGCAGATCGGGTTCCACCTCTACATCACTAAAGACATCGCCGAATTCTTCTTTTTTGAGCTCTTTGACGGCGTCATTTAATATCTTCTGATAGAGCTCAAAGCCCAGGTCATTGATGAAGCCACTCTGCTCGGCTCCAAGAATATCACCGGCGCCCCGGATGTCAAGGTCGCGCATAGCGATGTTGAAACCGGATCCCAGGTCGGAGAATTCCTCCAGGGCCAGCAGCCGCTTGCGGGCGTCGGAGGTAAGCGATTTTATATCGGGGGTAATCAAATAGCAGAAAGCCTTGCGCTTGGAGCGGCCCACGCGTCCCCGCAGCTGGTGCAGTTCGGCCAAACCAAAGCGGTCGGCACGGTTGATAATCATGGTGTTAGCATTGGCAATATCGATGCCGTTCTCCACAATATTCGTGGAGAGGAGAACATCGAATTTATGATCATAAAAATCTTCAATGATGGTTTCAAGCTTGTGAGAACTCATCTGTCCGTGGGCAAAACGTACGCGCACGTCGGGCACCAGCTGGCGTACCATATCGGCCATCGCTTCAATATTTTTGACCCTGTTATGGATGAAAAATACCTGCCCGCCGCGGGAGACTTCTTGCAATATGGCATCGCGTATAAGATCCTTGTCAAAACTGTGGATTTCAGTCTCAACCGGCTGGCGGTTGGGAGGCGGGGTATGGATGATGCTCAGGTCGCGGGCGCCCATCAGTGAAAACTGCAGCGTCCGCGGAATAGGGGTGGCGGTGAGCGTTAACACATCCACCGTGGCACGGTACTCTTTGAGTTTTTCCTTGGCAGAGACGCCGAAGCGTTGCTCCTCATCCACTACCAGCAGACCCAGATCATCAAACTTTACGTCTTTGGAAGTCAGTCGATGCGTGCCAATAATAACATCCACTTTGCCTTCTTTGAGCCTTTTCAGTGTGTCTTTCTGTTCCTTTTTACTTCGAAAGCGTGAGATAACGTCGACGGAGACAGGGAAATCCTCCATCCGCTTCCGAAATGTCTTGTAATGCTGATCGGCCAGGATGGTTGTGGGCACCAGGATGGCGGCCTGTTTGTTATTCATTACGGCTTTGAAGGCTGCACGGACGGCCACCTCGGTTTTGCCAAAGCCTACATCGCCACAGATTAACCGGTCCATGGGCGTGTCGGATTCCATATCCTGCTTAACCGCTTCGATAGCATCGCGCTGATCGGGCGTCTCTTCGAAGGCAAAGCGGGCCTCCATCTCGATCTGCCAGGCGTTGTCGGGATCAAAATCAAAAGCTTCCTGTGCTTTTCGTTTGGCGTACAACTTGATGAGGTCGCGGGCAATATCTTTGACCTTCTTTTTGGTTTGGGCCTTCTTGCGCGCCCAGCGGCCCGAGCCCAGCTTGTCGATACGCGGCTGGGTCCCTTCTTTTCCGGAATATTTCTGGATTTTATACAGGCTCGATACATTAACATAGAGCACCGAATCTTCCTTATAACGCAGTACGACCGATTCCTGCTCAATGCCGCGCACTTCTATCTTTTTAAAACCCGCAAATTTCCCGACTCCATAGTCCACGTGGACCACATAGTCGCCAATATTAAGTTCGCGCAGCTCTTTGACGGAAATATTGCTGCTGTGACGGCGCCGGCGCACTTTTGGACGATGGTAGCGATTAAAGATCTGGTGATCGGTATAGACGGCCAGTCCTTTTTCGTTTAGAATAAATCCCCGGTGAATGGTTTCCACGGACAGATGATAGCGAAGCTTTTCGGAGGGCTCGCCAAGCAGCTCATCAAAGCGGTCACGCTGGCCTTCATTAGCGCACAGAATATAGGTATCAAGGCCCTGGCTGCTCAGGCTTTTGATATCCTCACGAAGCAACTTTATGCTGCCGTTAAAGTCGGGCTGCGGACGGGCGTCAAGCCGAAATTTCCAGTCGGCTTCATTTGTTTTAGAAAAACCACCTAAATATATATGGGCCATACCACTGATGGAATCACTGAAGGCTTCTATACTCACAAAAAGCTGTTCGGGAGGAAGCAGTTCTTCCTGATCGTCCATGGATTTAAAGCGTTCGCCGGCTTCAGTAAAACGCTCCTCAATCTCTGATGTAATAAGTGATTCATTCATTAGAAGTACAACCGTATCCTCATCAAAATAGGAGAGAAGGCCCTGCTTTTGGCCCGTGCTCAGATTGGAGGCATCCGGAACCAGTCGTATGGTTTCCAGAAAAGAGATCGAGCGTTGGGAGTCGGGGTCGAATTCGCGGATAGAATCGACTTCATCACCGAAGAATTCCATGCGGATGGGATATTCGCCGGTATAGGGGAAAACATCCAGGATACCGCCGCGGCGAGCAAATTCTCCCGGCTGTTTAACAAATCGAACGGACTCATATTCTTGATCCACAAGCTCTTCGCGCAGATTATCAAAATCCACGGTATCATTTTTGCGGATGGTAATAGCTGTGCGAGTAAATACTTCGGGAGCAACAATTTTGTCAAAGACCGCTTCGGCGGAGCTTACCAGTACGGATTGCTCATGCTGTCTGATATTTTCGAGCACTTCCGAGCGCTGAACGACAACCGAACTGTCGGTAATCTGTTGCTCATCATAGGGATGCTGTCCCGTGGGTGGAAAGTAGTTGGCATTCGGAACCTCAAGAGCATCCAAATCACCCTTCATAAATTCAGCGGATTCGCTGTCGCCGTGGATCACCACAATATTGCTGTATTTTTCAGCCAGCCGGGCTACCAGCAGGGCAGGGGTAGAGCCAATAAAATGACTTAGCAGCGCTTTGTTACGATTTTTGATGCTGTCGTTGAGTTCCTGCCAGGGGATCTGTGCGGAAAAGGTTTTTAATACGGACTGTAAGGCCATAAACGAGTGAAAGGAGTAAATAAACTAATGCTTGTAAAATAGCAGACGCGAAAGATAAGCATTTAATCAGTTTTTTTGGAGCGGAAATTACGAACCCGAAAATACAGCGGATACTCCGGCAAAGTATTCAGTTGTGGCATTTGTTAACGGGGAGCTATTCCACTGCGCTTCGGAAGAAGATCCGGTCGGATAGCAGAGCTAATATAAGCAGCAGGATACCCGGCAGCAGAAAGCGGGGATAAAGATCTTTGAAATCAGTATAAACGACTTCTTCCACCTTGGTTTTCTCCAATTTGTTGATCTGATCGTAGATGTCCTCAAGCTTTTCAGTATCGGTCGCCCGGAAGTAACTACCGCCCGTTATATTGGCAATTTCAGTGAGCATATCTTCATCAATATCTACCTTAATATTCTGATAGCGATCTCCAAAAATAGGATCATGTACGGGGTAGGGTGCCGTACCGCGGGTACCGGCTCCGATGGTATAGATCTTAATCCCAAAGGAGGCGGCCAGATCTGCTGCCGTGACGGGGTCGATCTCACCGGCATTGTTTTCGCCGTCGGTAAGCAGGATGATAACCTTGCTCTTGGCCTCGCTCTTTTTCAAGCGGTTTACGGCGGTGGCAATCCCCATGCCAATGGCCGTGCCGTCTTCTACAACGCCCATCTCTACTTCCGCCAGCAGCCGGTTAAGCAGCTCATAATCGAGTGTGGGCGGAACGGCGGTAAAGCTCTTTCGGGCAAAAAGCACCAGGCCAATACGATCGGAGACTCGTTTGTCTATAAAGCCGGCCGCCACATTTTTAGCGGCTTCCAGCCGGTTGGGTTTCAAATCCTCGGCCTTCATGGAGGTTGATATATCAAGGGTAAGCACAATATCGATACCCTCGGCATTCCGTTCTACCGTAGTGTTTTTATACTGCGGACGGGCGATCGCTGCTACGATAAGGGCAAAGGCAATGCACTGCAGCAGCGGACCCAGGTAACGGCCGTAGGTCTTCCAGCTGCCCGATAGTGTCGCGAGTCCGGAGGTGTCCGAAAAGGTAAGGCTGGGGCCGCGCGAGCTGCGATGACTCCATAGCTGGTAGCCGATAATGGGGATCAGCAGCAGGAGCAGCCAAAACCATTGTGGATTAGCCCAACTCATGAGTAAGCCTCTTTTTTAGCTTGTTGACGCTGGAATTGTTCGCGGTGCTGCTCCATCTTTTGCTGATGGTTTCGTTCCAGTTGTTCCACCCGCGGACTGTCAATTTCTTCGGCGCGGTCCAGGAAATCGTGTGCTTTCCGAAGAGCCTGCTGAGCCTGATCCGTACTGGGGGTAAAGTTTGCAAATTTAACTATATCGGCTTCCCGAAGCACAGCCCGGGTGTCTTCCAGTAATCGATTATCAATGGCCTTTTGGCGAAGCTTCTGCAGGATCTCGCCGCTGGTCGATTCCATGGCGGGAATCTGATGGAGTTCTTCAAAATAGCGGCGAATGGCGTCGCCCAGCTCAATATAGAAATCCTTGAACTCCTCCTTAGATTGCGGATGGCGGTCTTCGAGGGCGGTGATATCATTACGCAGCTCGCTAAGCGGATTTACAAAGGGAGTGGGAGCGAAAATGGGCGGCTCTTCCGTAACGGGCTCTTCCCTGGTGAAATATCGATAGAGAATATAGGCCGCCGCGCACAGCAGCAGAAAGCCAAGAATATAAGGCCACCAGGCCACGGCAAAGTCAAAGATCGGTTTCAGGGGGCGAAAGGCGTCATCATCTTTGGCCAGTACTGTGCGAAAGCCGATCGGTATGGAATTGGTGTAAAGGGTGGTAGTGTCTTGCCCGTTAATGAGATGAACGGGAAGGGCGGGCAGCACGGTATCGGAGGTGGCAAAGGACTGAAGCCGGTAATGGATACTGTCTTTATAGGCGGATGGTTTAAATTGTGTGCGTGAGCGCATCTCAATGGCTCCCGCAAAGCTGCTGGTATCGGGGAAGATGATTTTATCAAACTCACCTTCGCGATCCAGGGTAATAGAAAAGTCGAAAGTGTCGCCCACTGACAGTGAATCGACCGCAGTATATTCGTTGATGGTCGTCTGGGCCCTGCTGTTATTTGATAGCGGTGGGGCAAGCCATAAGCTCAGCAGTGCGATAAAAACGGTAAATCTCAAATTGTAGATGGCCACCATGTATTTAATGATTAGAACTGTATCGAGATATGTGCCGGTCCAACGGTTGTAAAGTTGGTTGCCCTGCAGTGCCGCCGAATAGATCGGCAAGCCCATTGTCTAACAGTTTGCTTAGCTAATTATTGTTAGCGTGATTGTTTTCGCGCTCAAGATAGAAAAATTCTTCATTCAGCAAAACCACGGATCATATGATAAAAAATGACGGCTGTCTATTTATTTCGATAAATTCTCCGAGACTTTGCCACGGGTGGCAACAGAGGAAGGTCTGAAAATCAAAGGTTTAAAGGGCGCTCCATTCCCGCATTGGGAGTCGAACTCCTTCTGAAGGGCATTTATGCAAGGAGCTCTAATTTAATAACCCGGGCAGAGCTTTAGGGATTATTTATTTGTGGATAAAATGGCAGAAAATTGTATTTTCTGTGCAAGGACAACGCAAATACACATACCATCCATGCAACGGACATTTCTTTTCGGGCTATTAACAGTACTCATACTCTATTCCTGCACGCCTCAAAACGAACAGAACCGCACAAATGCAGCCGCTGATAAAGCACGAAAGGACAGCACGCGAATGCTTCCCGATCGGGATTCCTTTGGCTTTATAACTGAAAATGTAGCGGTTGAGGATTATACTATCCAGAAGAATGAAAGTCTGTATGTGATGCTGGATAAGCTGGATTTTAGTCCCCGCGAGATCTTTTCCGTCAGCCGGAAGGCCAAACATGTAGTTGACCTTCGTTCTATGCGTCCGGGACAGACCTACCGCATCTACGAAGCGGATACCGATTCAACTCTTTCCCGGCTGGTGTGGCAGCAGAATGCGATAGAATATGTTGTGTTTAACTGGCAGGGAGAGAAAGATTCTGTGGAGATCTATAAGGCCTCAAAGCCGTTGTTTACACAAACAGAGATAACTTCCGGTGTAATCAACAACTCATTGTACCAGACCATCAGCCATGAAGGCGGCAGTCCGCTGCTGGCCCAGAAGATGGCAAAAGTGTTTGCCTGGCAGGTTGATTTTTTTAGCCTCCGCA
>DATGUX010000278.1:0-9906 GCA_035300985.1 Fodinibius sp. | reverse complement strand
ATAGCGCGTGGCAGTGCGCAGACATCCGATCGCTCGTAGCGGGTATCTTTCTCTTCTTTGGAGTTAATATCTACCGTTGAGATAGGCGTAAGCATAGTTGGGATGGGTTTCATTACGCCTCTAATGATTAGTGGCATACCCGTGGAAATGCCGCCTTCAATTCCCCCCATTCGGTTGGTCTTGCGCTTAAATTGGTTGTTCTCATAGGTGATTTCATCGTGTACGATCTGCCCGTGGCGTCTTCCGGCTTCGAAGCCTTGCCCAATTTCTACTCCTTTCATGGCCTGGGTACCCATGATGGCTTGTGCAATCTGGCCGCCGAGTTTGCGATCCCAGTGAACCAAGCTGCCAAGTCCCGCCGGCAGCCCCGTGACGATAACTTCCCAATGGCCTCCCAGCGAGCTGCCCTCTTTTCGCCGTTTAATAATCAGATCGCGCATCTGCTGGCTTAGTTCCTCATCAAGGCAGCGCACGGGTGATTGGTCGGCGGCTTCAAATACAGACTCTGCGCCTTTATCAAGCATAGGATCAACTTTTGCACGAGCATCCTCCCACGGTTGTTCGTAGCCAACGCTCCCGATACGAGTAACGTGACCGCCAATTTGGATACCAAACTGTTTGAGTAATTTGCGTGCGATCGAGCTGCAGGCTACGCGCATGGCTGTCTCGCGGGCGCTGGAGCGTTCGATAGAGGGTCGAATATCATCATAGCGATATTTTTGAACGCCGGTAAGGTCGGCATGGCCGGGACGCGGTACGGTAATGGGGTCAACGTCTTCTCCGTCGCCCTCCTTTGCCATTACTTTGGGCCAGTTGTCATCATCTTTTTCAAAGGCACGATTGGGCATCTGCATGGCAATAGGGGCACCGGTTGTTTTGCCAAAGCGTACGCCGGACGAGATTTCGGCTCGATCTTTCTCAAAAGCCATTCGTCCACCCCGTCCGTATCCTTTCTGCCGACGAGCGAGATGAAGCGCTATCTCATCTTCTGTAATAGGCAGCCCGGCAGGCAAGCCTTCAATAATTCCGGTGAGCTGGGGTCCGTGCGATTCGCCTGCAGTTAAATATCGTATCATGCTTTAATTGACTGTTTTGCTGTAAGTTAAAATGGATAATGAAATTATGAAGTAAAATATGCCCGGGCACGACGGTAGTTTTTCGTGGAGCACCTAAACGCCCCTTGTATCGCAAAGCATAATAGGTGCCTCACAGTCGATGATTTATAACCGTATGTACGTTGTCTTCCAGATTTTTTGATATGTTCATAATTATCTGTGCGCACCGGAATAAAGAACAGTAATTATATTCCCGGTCTATCAGAATGATAAACACTTTGTCTTTATTTCCTGAGATCGACTGGGAAAAATTTTTGATATAGTTAATATCTAAATCTTCGGGTACTCGGCTACGCACCTGTTGAATGTAATAAAACAGGTGCTTTTTTTTGAATGCTACTTTAGTATAGCACGTTATCTAATATTTTACTTTTACATTGATTAAATATTCTGTGAGGCAATATAAGAGATTATAGGTACACTCATCAGAAAAAATATTGAGGGCCCTTAATCAAGGGATACGCGGTGAGCCCGCAAAATATGAGAAGCCTTTCACACACTCTTTGTCCAAAGCTGTGCTCCGCAGTCGGCCGGGTGTTAAGATGCTCAATCCATTTGTTGTTCTGTTAGCTGTTAAGGGCTGCATATCGAGTTTTGTGAAAGTTTCAATGGGCTGAACAAGAGGTAAAATCGTTGCTTCCAAACGAACAAGCCCGAGACGGGGCCTTGGGTATTAAACAGATATGAAGGTATACAAAAGCAATGCTTTTCTGTTATTAATCGCCCTCAATCCCTCCAGATAGAATGTGACGGTACTTTTATGTACCTTCTTTATCGTTTATTTCGACCCCAGGGATCAGGGAATTAGACTATCTATTTATTAAAGTGAATATCCATATATTTCAAGACTATAATATAGTTGGAAAAAAGCGTGCCCGAAATGAAAACAACGTAGAAATTTAATAGTTTCAGTGACTGGTTTATAAAAGAGTATTTTATGGAAGCACTTGAAAAATTAGGAAAATACAGTCTGCTGTTGTACCGGTCATTGCGGTCGCTTTATGAGGTCAATACCTACAAAAAGAACCTTGTTGATGAGCTGTTGAAAATAGGCTATGAATCGGTGCCCATTGTTCTTCTCACCGGTGCATTTACCGGTGCGGTGATGACCATACAGACGGCTTATCAGTTGGATATGGCTTTTATTCCTATCTCGATTATTGGTGCTATTACCTCCGAGTCTCTATTTATCGAACTGGCCGCGGTCATTACCAGTTTAGTGTTGGCCGGCAAAGTGGGTGCGCGCATTGCTACCGAATTGGGAACCATGCGTGTAAGCGAGCAAATTGATGCACTGGAGTCAATGGGCTTTAACTCTGTTTCTTTTTTAGTGCTGCCGCGCGTATTGGCGGGTCTTATCATGTTTCCACTGCTTTACATCTTTGCCAGCGGGTCGGGCATAGTAGGCGGCGTGACGGCTGGTTATTTTTCCGGGGCCGTGTCTCCGGCCGATTTTATGACAGGAGCCCGCGAGTTCTTTTTCCCCTGGGATGTTACCTTCGGTATTCTGAAGGCCTTTGTTTTTGGTTTTGTCATTACTTCGGTCTCCTGCTTTAAGGGCTACTATGCAAGCGGCGGTGCTGAAGGCGTAGGAAATAGCACTACACAGGCTACTGTTTTAAGCTGTATTTATGTATTATTAGCCGACTTTGTACTGGCGGCGGTATTCCTATAATTTTGTTTTAATTTAATGATAGAGATACGAAATCTTAAAAAGAGCTTTGGTTCCAATCTTGTTTGGAAGGATGTTTCCTTTAGTATAGAAGATGGCGAGACTATTGCTATTATTGGTCGCTCAGGTTGTGGTAAATCGGTGTTAATGAAGCACCTGAATGCCCTTATGTATCCCGACAGCGGAGATGTAATCATTGACGGGAAGAATATTTTTGAGCTTGAATATGTAGAGCTGCGCAAGATGCGTCAGCGGTTTGGAGTGCTCTTTCAGGGTTCGGCGCTGTTTGATTCACTCAATACCTCCGAGAATATCGCTTTCCCGCTGCAGTATTTTTCCGACCTGGATGAGAAGCAAATCAAAGAGAAGGTGGAAGAAGCACTGGAAATGGTTAATTTAGCGGGCATCGGCGATCGTTCTCCGGCCGAACTATCGGGGGGGATGCGTCGGCGGGTAGCCTTGGCCCGGGCTACCATCTTGCAGCCTGATTTCCTGATTTATGATGAACCCACATCGGGACTGGATCCGCAGACTTCCGAAGAGATTAATGAGCTTATTATATCGATGGCTAAAAACCTAAATATTACTTCGATTGTTGTTACACACGATATCCACAGCGTGTTGGAAATTGCCGATACCGTTGCATTCTTAGAAGATCAAAGCCTTTGCTGGTATGGTTCAATCGAAAAGATGCGCCAAAGTGACAATAAAAAGCTTATGAATTTTATAACCGCCAGCGAATACCAAATTAGAAGCTAACAGGTGATATTTTGAAAATAAGCAATGAACTAAAGGTAGGATTAACTATTTTAGCAGCAATCATCGTTGGCTTTTTAGGCTATCGGTTAATGGGAGATTTACCGCTGCTGCGTCAATCCAAAGTTATAGGAACAACTTTTGAGCAGACGGGCGGATTAACAGCAGGAAGCTACGTTTATATAAATGGCGTAAAAGTGGGCTCGGTTAAAAGCTTGAGACTCACCGATCAGGATAGTGTAAATGTGAAAATGTCTTTTGATTTGGGAGTGAAGATCCCGCAGGATTCTGAGGCACACCTTCAGTCATCAGGGCTGCTCGATGAAAAAGAAATTGTCATACAGCGGGGGAAGTCAACCGAATATCTTGAGCATGGCGACTATATCAAAGGCGTGTATGAAGGCGGAATGCTTGAAACTTTTAAAAAAGAAGGCCAACAGCTGAGCCAGGATGTATCTGAATCATTTGAAAAGCTCAACGCCCTGCTGGCCGATCTAAACAGTACCTTTGACGAGGAGAATCAGGAAAAGGTTGATCAGTCGTTAACTAATTTACAGCAATCCACCGATGAAATAGCTACGCTGCTTCGGCGCCGCAGGGCTGAGTTGGAACAAAGCATTACACATGCCCAGCGCTTTCTGGCTAATATGGATACAGTGAGCACCGAAAACAGCGCACGTATCGACTCGGTAATGGCTGGGCTTGACCGATCTGTTGAGGAGTTCGAGGTGTTGAGCAGGGAATTGGGTGAAACCAATCAGCAGTTGCAGCAGGTGTTGACCAAAATTAATGAAGGCCAGGGTAGCCTCGGGAAGCTGGTTAACGACCCTGCACTATATGAAAATCTTGAAAGCCTGTCCGGGGAGATGAGTAAACTGGTTAAAAATATTAATGAGGATCCCGGGAAATACCTCAAGCACATGCGCCTGATTGAGGTCTTTTAAAAGTGCAATAATTACCTAATTAATGAGTTGGACTAATGGATTATGCTCAATTGCGCTTAGTACAGGGTTCTTGTATATTTGGAGGCTTGCAAAATAAGGAGCAAAAGGCACTCCTGTGATTTTTTTGAACTGATAAATACGTAGATAGAGGTTGTTTATATGGGTGTAATGGAAAAAATGAGAAAAAGTACCAGTGTTATACTATGGGTGCTTATTTTCTCATTCGGAATTTTATGGATGCTTGCCGACACCAATATGTTTGACGTTATGCAACAAGGCGCACGGACCTTGGGTTCGGTAAATGGCGAAGAGGTATCTCTGGAAGAATATAACAGCAGAACCAGCTACTTTATCGAGCAGTATACGCAGCGCACAGGCAATTCGGTAACCCCGGAAATACGTTCCTCCCTGGAGCAACGGGCCTGGGATGAGATTGTGACGGGCAAGTTGTTACAGCAAAAGATGGACGAGCTTGGTATTGAGGTAACTGATAAAGAAGTCGTCGATATGATTACCGGTGAGAATCCGGACCCTTTTATCAAGCAGCAGTTTCAGCGTGAAGATGGAACGATCGACCGGGTAGCACTAAAGACTGCGATTGAGTCGCCCGAAAATAAGCAGCTTTGGCTTGCCCTTGAACAGCAGATGCGTCAAAAAAGGCGTCAGCAAAAAATGAACAATTATTTGCAATCCTCCCTGGAGGTTAGTCAATATGCTATTGAGCAGGAATACCTGCAAAATAATACCACGGCTGACTTTTCATACCTACGCTTTCCCTATGCGGAGCTGTCCGAAAGCGAAATATCGGTCACCGAGCAGGATTTAAAAAGCTACTACAAGGAGCACAAACAGCAGTTTGAGCGCGAAAAAAGCTATCGGTTTAATTATGTTAGCTTCGATAAAAGGCCTACCAAGCAAGATACAGCCCGTACGATTAAAGAGATGAAAGAGCTGCGTAAGGAATTTGCGGAAGCCGAGAATGACTCGCTCTTTATCGCCAGTTATCAGTCGGTAACTCCTTATAATCCCGAGATGGTTGATAAAAGTGACGTGCGCGATATTTTTGCGCCGGTAAAAGAGCTGGAAAAAGGAGAGGTGAGCGAAGTAATTAATGAAGACGGTCGTCTGTATTTGCTTAAAAAGGTGGATGAAAGCGGATCGGAGGTTAAGTTTGTAACTTTTGGCATGGACATTATCGCCGACCCCATTGCAACCGTTGATAAGCAAGCCAAGCAAGCCGATGACTTTAGCTTTTTTGCCGAGGATAATGGATTTAAATCGGAGGCAGAACAGCGTGATATGACCATTAAAGAGGGGTTTGCAACAAAAGGAAATAACTTTATTTCCGGTATCGGGCGGAGCCAGCAGATCATGGAGTTCCTTTCTGATGCCGGCGAAGGAAGCGTCTCAGAACCTCTGGAGCTTGAACAGCAATTTGTAATTATCAACGTAGAGGAAGTAACGCCTGCCGGTCCGCAGCCTTTTGATCAGGTGAAAGACCAGATCCGAAATAGCGTTACCGGCCAAAAGCGTAAAAACCAGGTTCGTGCTAAGGTTGAGGATTTGCTTGCGCAGAATGAGGACCTCTCGTCATTGGCCCAAGCCACTGGCAAAGAAGTTGCCAAGATAGAAGGTCTGGCCAAAGGAGCGGCCAGCATCCCCGGGGCCGGGCGTGAGCCGGTCGTAGTAGGGGCCATATTTGGCCTGGAGCAGGGTAAACGCTCGCAGCCTATTGAAGGAACAAGTGCTGTATTTGTAGTAAAGCTGAATAATCTTCAGAAAGCGGAACTTACGAATCTAACGCCTGCCAAGCGACAGGAGATCAGCAAAAAACTGCAAGAAGAGAAAGCCCAGGCATTTATGAATACCTGGATTGAACAACTCAAAAGCGGTGCTGCTATCGAAGATAACCGCTCCGAGCTATTGCGCGGATAGCACATCGACTATTGTTTCCGACAGCTACTTTTTTCAGGGCAAGGAGTGTACTTCTTGCCCTCTTTTATGGATATATTATTAGTATGGATTTAACAAATACAGCCCGGATATGAGTAAGACTGATGAAAAGTGGATGCAGCTGGCCTTTGATCTTGCAGAACAGGGCGCCGGCTACGTATCTCCAAATCCACTGGTTGGATGTGTTATCGTATCATCAGATGGCCGTAAGGTCGGGCAGGGCTATCATGAGCGCTACGGGCAGGCTCATGCCGAAACAAATGCCGTAGAATCGGTGGCCGATTCTGCTCTTTTGGATGGGGCGACTGTTTATGTTACGCTGGAGCCCTGCGCCCATCACGGTAAAACGCCGCCCTGCTGCAAGATGCTTGCTAAGCTGCCGATAGCGCGTGTTGTGGTCGCAATGGAGGATCCTTCGCCAAAGGTAGCCGGACAGGGCATTAGTCACCTTCGGGAGCACGGTATTACGGTAGATGTAGGCCTGTTGAAAGAGCAAGTCCAGCGGCAGAATGAATTTTTCCTGCATTACCAGGCATTCAATATGCCTTTTGTGACGCTCAAAATAGCTCAAACGATGGATGGCTACACCGCAGCATCGGATGGCCATTCAGAGTGGATTAGCGGGCTGCAAGCACGCGAGAAGGTTCACTACTGGCGCAGCAGGTTTGACGCCGTGATGGTGGGGCGCAACACTGCCTTGCTGGATAATCCGAGGCTGACCGTCCGCCATGTTGAGGGCCGCCAGCCGCAACGGATTGTTATTGACGGTCCGCTTGAGTTACCCGATAAGCTGAATCTTTTTACTGATCAGTATGAAGAAAAGACGATCATCATCACTCATAACGAAGAGAAGTTCCGGAATGAGGCTGATCCGATGCTCAATATACTGCAATCTGACTATTTTCGCGGCCAAACACTCCTTGTGGATGAAAAAGGGGGACATACGGATCTGCGAAAAGCACTGCGCGAGCTTGGCAGCTTAGCTATGACCTCCGTATTAGTAGAGGCCGGACAGGATCTGGCAACGGCCCTTTTGCGCGAGCAGCTGGTGGATAAAGTGGAGTGTTTTATTGCCCCCAAAATGCTTGGTGGCGGTACAAAGTCGGTGAGCGGCTTACATATCAATCATATGAACGAAATATTGGAATTTCGTGACGTTGAATGGCAGCAAGTTGGACAGGATATGCTGTTTAGCGGTTATCTCTAAAAATAGCTTATGTTTACAGGAATTATTAAAGAAGTTGGAATAATCGACAAAATTAGTCCTTTGGCCGGAGGCAAAGAGCTGACTATTCGTTGCAGCTTGGCTGCTGAGGTCCAAATAGACCAAAGCATCAGTATTAACGGAGTCTGTCATACGGTTACGGGCTGTAATACCGACACTTTTAGGGTTCAAAGTGTGGAAGAAACGTTGCGCAAGACCAATATAGGCAGCCTTGAGGAAGGGAATGCTGTAAATCTGGAGCGCTCGCTGCGCCCGGACCAGCTCCTGGATGGTCATTTGGTGCAGGGCCATGTTGACGTAGCGGGTACGATTGAGAAGATCCAGCGCGAAGGAACGGACTATCTGTTTACCATCTCTTATCCCGAAGAAAAGACGGCATTGGTCGTGGGCCGCGGCAGCATAACGGTTGATGGTATCAGCCTGACGATAGCCAGAGAAGAGGATAATTGCTTCACCGTAGCGATTATCCCTTACACCTTCAATCATACAAACCTGAGCACCAAGTTGGAGGGGGACACGGTAAATATAGAGTTTGATGTGCTGGGGAAGTATGTGGTTAAGTATCTGGAAAGCCGGGAATCTTAAAAGCCGCGTGGTGCTCCCCGACCACCTGGCGTTGAACTTCGCTCCAGATTATTCAGGATTGGAAGCTTCTGGATGATGCCCTGCAGCCTTCCGGCATCCAGGCGGAGCGAGAAGAAATAGTATTTATAGTCGCCGAAGGGGTTCATTGTAAAAGAGAGGCTCCATTCATGCAGGTTACGATTCAGAGAAAATTGAGAAGGCGTTAGTTCCTGGCGGACCAGATCGTAACCGATTTGAGTACGGAAATCCCATTTGGGCGTTAATTTCAAGCTGATGTTGTTAGCATTGATGGTGGCTGATGTACGATTCCGACCGGTGGAATTTAAGTTCCACCGATAGCTGAAGTTTACATTAAAGGAGAATGGGGAGTTGAAATCCTGAACGGGCTGCGTATTAAAGTGTGGATCGACGGGATGATACATCCGCTGGTTGAGGGGATCATAATGTTCGGGAAAGTAGGGCTCCCGATCTCTTGCCTGCAGCCCTTCCTGTCCCCAGCTGAAAGAATAGCTGGTACTGGCTGAGAACTGGGTCATCTCAAAAGGTTTGCCGGAGGTGGCAAGCAGAAAATTATCAATCTTTTGGCCTTGCTCATTGCGCTCATAAAAGTTAAAGCTGGCGTTGGCCCTGATGCTCATGCCTTCCAGAATGCGGGCAGACATAGAAGTGCTCAGGTCAGATAGCTTCAGACTGTCAGCGGCAAAGTTATAACCGGTGCTGAGGCTTAGCTGATCGATGAGCCGGACGACTTCCTCCCTCTTTTCGCCGGTGGAGTCGCGGCTAACCTTTTTGGCTTCAAAGGTATTGTTAAGGCTGAAACTGAGTGATCGCTGCTCCCCGCGCCCGGGCCCGTTAAATACCTGATCATCAAAGATGGAATAGCGCCGGGTGGGATGGGTGCCGTCGGCCAGGCTGGTTGTGTCGGTTTGTACTTCGCGATAGTATCCCCAAAAGTCACTGCTGAAGTCGGGGCGATAGCTGAGGGATATGGAGGGACGAAGAGTGTGCCGAAAGCTTTCCAGCTTTCCAATTTTGGCATTCATTAATCCGTAAACGGTGGTTGAAAAGCTTAGGCTGGTTCTAAATTCCCTGGCCGCATTAAAGCCTTTTATTCGTTGCTGCTGCACCTCGTTAGAATCTTCAACAAATGATCGCCGAATGCTGGAGGGGAACCAATATTCATCGTATGAAGCATTGGCGCTTACATTGAGGAAACGGCTGGGAATAAGTTGACCCATACTAATACCCACATTTTGCTGGAAGCCGTACATATAGTGATCATTGTCGTCCGTGGCCTCCCGGTATTTTTCGGGACTGAGCAGCGCTTCGAACCAGTTGTACCGGGCAGAGTCCCGCTGGATAGGCTGGTAGGTAAACTTCGACTTAAAAGAATTGTCATAATTGATAGACAGTTTTTCGTACCATTTGTCATCCTGCCCGCGGGTCTGGTCATTTTCAAAGGGAGAAAATCGCTTCAGACTAAAATTAAATTCAGGTCCGGTAAGGCGGGTAACATTGGTTTTAAAATTCTGATTCTGGCGCATGGAAACATCAAAACGGTAGGTACCCTCGGGATGTCGATAGCGGTAGTTTATGTTGGAGCTTGTACTCGTTTCCGCGCGGTCGTTGGGATCGTAGGAATTTTGCTGGTAATAG
>DATGUX010000277.1:0-6006 GCA_035300985.1 Fodinibius sp. | reverse complement strand
CTAAAGTAGGCTACAGCCACTGCCAAAACATGAATAACTTAATCATGGCTCCAAAAATAAATCGAAGGAACCAACTTGGGATAAAATGAATGAAAGGTCGCCGCAAATTAACCGGTCATGAATAATTCGGGTTAACGGTAGCGACCTTTGCAGAACAAATATAGGACCCTGGGCGTGGTCGATGGGCCCGGTTTTATTAGCAATAACTCTATATGTTTTTGATATTGGTGGGTAATGCGAAGGCACTTGTAATGAAGGGGCCCTCAACGAACTATTTGTGGGGCAGAAGAGGTTGCTTCACTCTTTGCTGGCCATTTTTTGCTATAAACTTGTTAACCCGGCAACTATTTTATTAAAAAAGAGCTATTCCTATGCAACGTTTGTAATGACAGGATCAGGTATAAGTCTCTTCCAGCAGCCTGTTGTCATCGCGAGGGCCGTGGGGTTCAGCCCGAAGCGATCTCCCAGCGCAGCTAAGGGAAACCGCTGCAGTAGGAGGTTGCTTTCGAATTCTCGGGGAAATGACCAATAACCGGTTACTTATGGGCTCGCCGCTGGGTATTTACTTGCCGCTCCCGGGAATTGCTGGTCTAACTAAGCAAAATAACCTGTGTCGTTGAAGCGATGATAACCTGGCGTACCAACTATGTACGAAGCTTTAGTCAAAAAGTTCTCCGGGCTCTGTACCGAGTATTATTTACTGTTTCCTACTTTATATTTTTTGCACATATTGCTTTATCATGTGGAAGGAAGTTTCGTTAAGCATATTAAAATAGATAGAAACCAATGACTATGCCAAGCTTATATTGCAGCTTTAAGCTGAGCCGATTGGTGGGGGTTTTTTTGATCGTATTACTCTTCTTTTCATGTGCTCAGTCAGATAAAAATACACCAAGAAGTACTGACAAACCCAATATCATCTACATTTTGGCAGATGATTTAGGTTATGGTGAGTTGGGATCCTACGGGCAGCAAAAAATTGAGACGCCAAACATAGATTCACTTGCACTAAGTGGGATGAAGTTTACCCAGCACTACGCTGGATCAGCCGTATGTGCTCCTTCACGCTATATGCTGATGACCGGAAAGCATCCCGGACATGCTTATGTCCGCGGAAACGGGGATCGGCCGGGCGGCAGCGTGTGGGATTTTGACGACCTTCGAAAACATCCAGAATGGGAGGGGAATATTGCTATTCCGGATTCCACGGTAACTGTTGCCGGGCGTTTGCAAGAGGTAGGGTATCAGACAGCAGCCATAGGAAAATGGGGACTGGGCGGTCCGGGTTCAACAGGTCTTCCCAATGATCATGATTTTGATTTCTTCTTCGGGTATTTGGGCCAGAGGTTTGCCCATACTTACTACCCGATTTACGTATGGAAAAATAAAGAGCGGGTTTTTTTGGATAATGAACCGGTCAATCCTCATACCCAGTTGGGAGATAGCTTAGATCCCTATGATCCCGATAGTTACACTCGTTTTCAGGACCAGCCTGACTATGCGCCTGAAATAATGCTGGATGAAGCCATCTCCTTCATTGATCGATCGCAGCAAAGTCCATTCTTTCTCTACTATCCCACGACCATTCCGCATGTTTCCCTGCAGGCGCCCCAGCGGTGGGTTGATTACTATCACAAAAAGTTTGGGGATGAAAAGCCTTACACCGGTGACGAGGGATATGCTCCTGTTCGATATCCTAAAGCAACCTATGCAGCCATGATATCGTATCTGGATGAACAGGTGGGCACGCTTATCCAAAAGTTGAAAGATATGGGAGAATATGAAAATACCCTGATTATTTTCACCAGTGATAACGGCCCCACCTACAATGGCGGGACCCAGGGCTCATTTTTTAACAGTGCAGGACCATTTAAAGAAAGCTATGGGTGGGCAAAGGGATTTTTACACGAGGGCGGCATTCGGGTGCCGATGATTGCCAGCTGGCCGGGGGTGATTGAAGCGGGCAGCCAGACGGACCATCTTTCAGTTTTTTGGGACGTGATGCCTACGCTTACTGAGATTGCGGGCATCGAAGCGGCTGATGACATTGATGGGATTAGTTTTATGCCTACGTTGAAAGGAAATCCATCGCAGCAAAAAAGCCACGATTACCTCTATTGGGAGTTTCCGTCCTATGGCGGCCAGCAGGCTGTTCGGATAGGCCAGTGGAAAGGCATCCGCAAGGTGATTAAGAAGTCTGGTAATATGGATATTGAACTTTATAATCTTAAAAATGATATCCGGGAGCAGCACGATGTAGCGGATCAGCATCCGGATATTGTAGCAAAAATAGAGCGAATCATGCACCGGGAACACGTAACACCTGCAGTAGATGCCTTTAGGATGGAAGCGTTGAAACAAGAAAGATGATTCTCGTTGAATAATTCGAGATATTCGATCAGAATTACAAATTTTATAGGAACCCTAAATTCGGGAAAAGTTCGCCAAGCTTCCTATAATATAATGGCACAAATAGGAAATCCATATAGCCACTTAAATACAGATACAAATAATGTCCAATAGATTTAGTTTCAATATGCTCAGGCGCAGCTTCTTGGTACTTGCCATTATTCTTTTTGCCGGTAATGCCCATAATATTCAGGCTCAGGATACCCTTCGATTATCTATAGAGACAAATGAATACTGGTGGGGCGGGTTGAGTGCGGACGGCGCACACATGCCCTACTCTGCATCAACCAATCTTGAGCGCAACTTGCTGGGCCATAATTATTACAATCAGGCGCAGCCGCTGCTCATTTCCAGTCAGGGCCGGTATATATGGTCGGAGAAACCCATTCATTACCGCTTTAAATCAGGTGAGCTTACAGTAACCAGCCGACAAGGGAAAATCACATTAGGCCGGGGCAACCATTCGCTGGCCGGGGCTTATAATAAAGCAAAAGAGCAATTTTTTCCGCCCCGCGGGGAGCATCCGCATCAGCTAATGTTTACGGCCCCTCAGTATAATACCTGGATCGAGCTAATGTACAATCAGAATCAGGCCGATATCTTAGCGTATGCAAAGCATATCATTGATAGCGGCAATCCGCCAGGCGTGATTATGATTGACGATAACTGGCAGCAGGATTACGGCGTGTGGAAGTTTTCCGCAAAGCGGTTTTCGGATCCCAAGAAAATGATTGACCGGCTCCATGATATGGGCTTCAAAGTGTTGTTGTGGGTCGTTCCCTTTGTCAGTCCGGATTCTCGTACCTACCGGGCGCTGGCGGACAAAAAACTGCTGCTTGCCAATCAAAGCGGCGAACCGGCTATGATTCGCTGGTGGAATGGAGTAAGTGCGGTATTGGATTTAAGTAATCCGCAAGCCCGGGATTGGTTTAAGGACCAGCTGGATTATCTGACGGAGGAATACAACGTTGACGGCTTCAAATTTGATGCGGGTGATGCTCGCTTTTATAATGGCGATTATCAGTCTTACAAACCATCGCTGCCCAACGATCATACTACTTATTTTGCACAAATAGGATTGGATTATCCGCTAAACGAATATCGCGCTTCCTGGAAAATGGCGGGCTATCCATTGGCGCAACGGCTGCGCGATAAAAGCCATAATTGGGGCGATCTGCAAACCCTTATTCCTGATATCATTGCACAGGGACTGATGGGATATGCCTTTACCTGCCCGGATATGATCGGAGGCGGGCAGTTTAAATCATTTTTGGATGATGCAACCATCGACCAGGAACTAATTGTCCGTTCTGCACAGGTGCATGCTTTAATGCCGATGATGCAATTTTCAGTGGCACCCTGGCGCGTTCTATCGGATCAAAATCAGAAAATTGTTAACCATATGGCCAGGCTCCATTCCGAAATGGGTGAGCAAATTATGGAATTAGTGCGTCATTCTGCCCAAACGGGAGAGCCCATCGTACGGGCAATGGCCTATGAATATCCTGATGCCGGCTATGCTATGGTTAAGGATCAATTCATGCTTGGATCGGAGATCATGGTGACGCCCGTCGTGCAAAAAGACCAGCGCACGCGCAAGGTCCAAATTCCCAAAGGAAGGTGGACCGCGGATAATGGGGAGAAATTTACCGGTCCCGCAACCGTGCAAATTGATGTTCCCCTAAGCCGGCTCCCCTGGTTTAAGAAAGATGGTTAAGGATAAGGCTTTATATTCTATTTTAACCCGGAGTATTTATGAATAGATCATATCCAACTCCAGCATCCATTGCGGTAAAAGAAAAACTTAACACAACTCATTGATTCAGTGAATATAACAACCTATCAAAAAAGATCGATTACAATAGCAGGATTACCCTTTATTTGGTCCGCTTTATGTTTATTGGTTATTTCCGGCTGCCAGGCCGGTTCCGAGCAACAGCAAGATACCAAAGCCGGCCCGCCCAATATTGTTTATATTCTGGCGGATGATCTTGGTTATGGAGATGTCGGCGCTTATGGACAAGAAAAGATTAAGACTCCCAATATTGACCGGATGGCTGCTGAAGGGATGCGTTTTACCCAGCACTATGCCGGAAGCACGGTCTGTGCTCCATCACGCTCAGTATTCCTAACGGGCCTGCATACCGGGCATACGCCTATCCGGGGCAATAAAGAAATAATGCCCATTGGACAAGAACCCATTCCTGAAAAGTACAAAACGGTTGCAGAAGTGTTGAAAGAAGCCGGATATGTGACCGGAGCCTTTGGTAAATGGGGCGTGGGTTATCCGGGCTCAGAAGGAGCACCATCAAACCAGGGATTTGACTACTTCTTTGGATATAACGATCAGCGGCGGGCTCATTTTTACTATCCGGAGTTTCTGTTCAAAGAGCAGGCCGGGCAGGCTGCCGAGCGGGTTCCGCTGGAAGGGAATAAGGTACGCGATACGTCTACGCCCAACTTCCAGCATCCGGGTGCCGGTCCGCCGAAGAAGCGCGGAACCTACAGTCAGGATGCCATTATGGAAGAAGCTCTCGCCTTTATCGATAAACAGGCCGGAGGCAAGCAACCCTTTTTTGCTTACCTGCCGCTCAATCTTCCGCATGCCTCACTGACGGTGCCCCAGTCGGCAATGGAACCGTATTTGGATGAGGAAGGCAACAGCATATTTGAAGAAAAGCCCTTTCCGGGAAGTGGATATACCAAGCAATCTAAACCGCGGGCAACCTATGCGGCAATGGTGACTCTGCTTGACGACTATACGGGACAGGTTATTCAGAAATTGCGCGAGCGTGGCATAGCTAAAAATACGCTCGTTATTTTTACCAGCGATCACGGTCCCCACGAGGAAGGCGGAAATAATCCGGCATTCTTTAACAGTAATGGTCCCTTTCGCGGAATCAAGCGCGATTTATATGAGGGTGGGATTCGCGTGCCGATGATTGCCTGGTGGCCCGGAGAAATCGAAGCAGGAACCACAAGCGGTCATATCTCTGCTTTCCAGGATATGATGCCTACTTTTGCTGATCTTTCAGGTGCGGAACCGTCGCAAACCGACGGTATTTCAATGGCCCCGACGCTGACAGGAGAGAAGGAGCAACCCAAGCACGACTATTTATATTGGGAATTCCCCATTGCAGGCGGGAAGCAGGCCGTGCGTAAAGGGGACTGGAAAGGGCTGCGATTGGGCGTGCGAGATAACCCGGATGCGCCTGTCGAGCTGTACAACCTAAAAGAGGATCCTGCTGAGGAGCATAACGTGGCCGAAGAATATCCCGAGAAAGTAGAACAGATGAAGAAAATTATGGAGCAGGCCCATCGCCCGTCAGAGCTCTTTCCGTTATTTAGTACAGAAGTATCCGGAAAGAGAACAAGTGAATAAAAAACTTGCCGTAATGGAAGGCTATTTTAGTTTTAAAGTGCTACAGGCTGGAGGATTGGGTTAACGGCTTCCGGTTTTGGTTTTTGACAAATAATGGCTGCTTTTTGTTTCGCAGCAGGTCAGGTACAGACGACCGATAGATATTGGTCATATCTATATTTTATAAGCCTTTGATCGGCTGTGTTATAAGAGAATGTGGTGTGTGTCTATAGTTT
>DATGUX010000276.1:0-3281 GCA_035300985.1 Fodinibius sp. | reverse complement strand
TTTATTGGTGCCTGGGAGCTTTCCTGGCTATTGGCCTGTTCTTTGCCGCTTTTAGCCCTACCGTCTATTCCTCCCGCGCCACGATCATTCCTGAATATGAGCTGCAGGACCGTGTCAATGAGATCATTGAAAGTTACGGCTTGCTGTTTGGGCTTAGCGGCAGCATACGCGAGAATCGGACGCCTTCTTATTTGCTTAAACTTTATCCGCATATGATCAACAGCGTGAGCTTTAAACAGGAGCTGATGCATAAGCCGCTGCCCCTCGGCAATGCTGACTCAAGCATCACCCTCTATCAGTACTTTACCGAAATACACCGGCCGTCAATGCTGCATACGATCTATCGATACACGCTGGGACTTCCAGGCACCATTGTAAATGCGATGCGATCAAAGCCGGCTGCCGATATTCCTGCTAAAACCACCCGGGATACTTTAAGCACCAACGGATCATCAAAATTTCCCATCAAGCACTTTACCGGCCAGGAACGAAAGGTGATCAATGCACTCTCCACACGAATCACAGCAAGCTACAGCCGTCAGGACGGTATAGTGCGCATATCGGCTAATATGCCCGAAGCTAAACTCGCTCCTCAGGTCGTCCGCTTAATCTTGCAAACACTGCACGAACGGGCCAGCGCTTATAAAACCGCCAAGGGGCGAAGCTATCTGGAATTTCTGGAAAAACAACAGGCTCAACAAATGGAAGATCTCGAGGAGGCCCGCGATCGACTGATCACTTTTAACGGCGCCGCAAGCCAGCCGCTCAACAAGCGCATGGAGCTGCAAAGTAACTACGAAACCAACCTGGATCAGTACAACTCCCTCAGCCGCCAGCTGCATCGCATAAAATTGACGATACAGGAACAAATGCCGGCCTTCCGCATATTAGATGATATCACCGCACCGGGCAAACAGATTCAACCTAATCGTAAGCTGACGGTACTTTTGAGTCTCATTCTGGGCCTTTTTATAGCGTTCAGCTGGGTGACCATTCTTTTCCTTTTTGATAAACGAAGGGATTGGTTCGCCTTCCGGTCGGAGGCAGGTGATGAAAATAATGCAGCAGCTGACAAATAGAAGTCGAATCTGCACCATAACGTAACCGGATCCAATGATTAATATTAGTAGGCTGGCTTAAATGGGTGACGATCTAAAGAAGAAATCCTTATCTTCCGTTAAGTTATTGGCGCTGCCGCTGGGTGTAACTTATCTTATCAAGTTCATCCAAACGCCCGTGCTGGCTCTCTTCCTCACTCCGGCCGACTTTGGGATCTGGGGACTGGCCAATGTGCTTATTAAAGCCATGGAGAGCCTGACCGAAGTGGGTATCCAGAAGCTCATCATTCAGCGCGACACCATGAAAAAGAGCTTTATCCGCTCGATCTGGGGATTTATGATCATCCGCGGGCTCTTCATCACCGGCATTGCCCTGGCCATTGTGCCCTATTATGCTTCCTTCGTTGACTCACCCGAAGGAAAATTCATCTTTACACTGGCCATAATCGTACCCGCCATTCAGTCATTTACCACCCCTGCGCTCTATCTGGCCGAGCGCGATATCGAGTTTAAAAATATTGCCCTCTTCGATGCACTGGGACAGGTTCTTTTCTTTATTATTGTTGTAGCCCTGGCCTATGTATACCAGAGCGTGCTGGCCATGGTAATGGCCCTGCTCATCGTCGAAGGTGCTAAAGTGCTGATGAGCTTCGGTTTCTTCGGTATTCCCGCCCGCCCGCGCCTGCCCGAGTGGCGGTACGTCAAAGAAATTTTCCATCGCGGCAAGCACTTTTTCCTGATATCGATAGGCTCTTTTGTTACCATCCAGATTGATGACCTGACCGTCGGTAAGCTCCTGGGCAGTGATGTGCTGGGCTTCTATATGATTGGTTATACGCTCATCAACGTTGTAGTGACGATCATCCGTAAACTCTTTGGACGCGTACTTTTTCCCTATTACACAAAACTGGTAGCCGGCGACGACCAGGCGCATACTAAGATTAACCGCCTTTTGGAAGACCAAATCCTGCTGCTCTGCGTCGTCTTTGGGCTCATGTTCAGCCTGGCTCCGCCCCTTATCAAGCTGCTATTCGATGACCGCTGGGTAGCGGCCATCCCTATCATCCAGATTCTCACTTTTACCGGCCTTTTACGAGGCTTAGGCAACCTTATTGTGCCCCTCTTCCTGGCCGAAAAGAAACAAAACATCCTTGCTGTGGGTAGAATGATAGAAGTGGTGCTTTTTGTACCGCTTATTTACCTGTTTACAATACAATTTGGCGTTAACGGAACGGCCTACGGCGTAAGCCTGATCTTTTTTATTGCCTTAGCCTATCGGGTAGTCATGGCTTATAAGCTTTTTTCACTGGAAGTTTTTAAAAGTGCATCCATGGGCTATGTGGTTTCTTTCTGCGTGATTATTACTTTTGCATTTATAACACTTCTGAATTGGGAGTCTTATTTTTACCTCTTTGAATATGCGGTAGCTCCCCTATTTTTAGTAGCTGTGGGCATCCACTTTTATCGCGAAGGAAAGACCGGTGCCTATTTTTTAAAAGAATATGTTCAATATGATTAAAGATATCGCTCGTTTTTTTGCTCGCCGGGTCGGCGCTTTTTTTTATAAGCTGGCGGATCAGGGCCGTAAACATCTCATTGAAAAAGAGAATCAAGCCCTTATCCAAAGCTCCGACAGCTGCAGTCCCGATCTGCGTATTAACGGACGCGTGAAGAAGTTCTCGGGTTTTGAGCAGGCCACGATCGAGCAGAACGTACATATCGGCGACAATGTACACATTCGGGCTGAAGGCGGACTCTTTATCGGTGCCAATACCCATATCAGCCGAAATTTTGTCTGCTACACCATGAATCACGACTATGAGGGCAAGCGACTGCCTATCGACGACACCGATATCCACAAACCGGTACACATCGGTAAAAATGTGTGGATCGGCATGAATGTAGTTGTTGCCCCCGGCACCGTCATCGAAGATGGGGTAATTGTCGGTGCGGGCTGTACCGTCGCGGGCCATGTACCCGCACTGTCAATCATAGGCAGCCAGAAATACCGCTTGCTCAAAAAGCGTGATGAAGAACATTATAACCGGCTTGAAAACGAGAGCCAATATGGAGGCATCAGCGGACGCCCGCTCGATCAGTCTCAATAAACAGTTATAGCTATTATGTCGTTAAAACAACAGCTCCTGCGGAAGGCGCGGAATCTTCTCTACCGCCATTACCGCAGCACAAAGCAAAGATATGAGCAAGCCGGCCGGGCCCTGC
>DATGUX010000275.1:0-10216 GCA_035300985.1 Fodinibius sp. | reverse complement strand
ATATTACCCTGAAGATGCTCATTTACATCCCGGACATTTGATGAATCAGCTCAAATCTTTCCTTCGAAAGAAGGAGGTAAGCTTCCGCTTCAATACGGAAGTCATAAACATAAAAGAAGAAGCTGAAGGCAAGGTAGAGGTTATAACTTCAAAACAGCAAAAACTTAAGGGAACAAATGTTGTGCTATGTTGTGGGTCATGGACTCCCGAATTGATGAAGCGTCTTCATTTCAAACTGCCCATACAGGCTGGCAAGGGCTATAGTTTAACGCTAAAAAATCCTAAAAAGAGGCCCGAAATTAATATGCTGTTAGCTGAAAAAAAAGTGGCGGTAACCCCGATGAACGGTGACCTTAGGTTTGCCGGGACCATGGAAATTGCGGGGATAGATAAATCTGTTACGCCGGCTAAGATCACTGCGTTAAAGAGAGCAGTTACGCAGTATTTTCCTGAATATTCGATGGATGATTTAGATAATCAGGAGGTCTGGGTAGGCTTGCGCCCTTGTTCTCCAGATGGATTACCTTATGTAGGTAAAGTCGACCCATATAAAAATATCTTTGTTTCTACCGGTCATTCCATGGTGGGTATGAGCTTAGGCTTTGCCAGCGGGGAAATAATCAGTCAGTTAATTACTAAAGGTCAAGCTAAGCTTTCTCATGCTATGATGGATCCGAATCGCTACAATTGATTTTATTTAAGTTAATATATATTTCTGACTATTAATCAGGATATATTAAGAACAATATAGTTACATCATGCGTCATTTCTCTTCACAAGATTTAATTACCAGCCGCTGTTATAATACTGGTATTAGTGGCTCATTTGTTATTATTTCTTAATAATGCAAATAGGAAACCGTTTGGAAAAACAATCGTCGGTATTAATAATTTAAATATAAAAAAGTTATATCCACTTATGATGAATAAACATACCAGGTTGCAGTATATAAGTGCTCTTATGCTTCTTCTTTTCGTGGCTTGCTCTCAGCAACAAGGAGCACGGATAGAAGATAATGAGTCGGACCGCGGAAAAAGATTGGTGGCTGAGGAGGCGATGGTGAGCTCAGCCCATCCTCTGGCCAGCGAGGCGGGGCTGAAAATGCTGGAAAAGGGAGGCAACGCTGTGGACGCGGCTGTGGCCACGGCCTTTGCGTTAAATGTCGTTGAGCCCAATATGTCGGGTATAGGCGGCGGGGGCAGCATGCTGATCTGGAACCAGGCAAACAAAGAAGCTGATTACGTCGATTTTTATACCGCCAAGCGGGCGGCCTCCTACGAAGAGGTCGACTATAGTGCATTTGGGGAAGATGAATTCACCCTTTTGTCAACAGGCATACCCGGGACGGTTGACGGGTTGCTGCAGGCCCTGGACCGGTATGGCACGTTGAGTCGTGGGGAAGTGATGGAGCCGGCCATAACTTATGCCACCGAGGGCTTTCCGGTTTATATGACGCTGGCCCAGTTTATCAGGGATGAAAAAGAGAAGCTGAGCCGCTACGAAGGGGCGAAAAAGACGTTCTACCCGGGGGGCGAGCCCCTGGACGTGGGCGAAGTGTTGCGGCAGCCGGAGCTGGCGACTACGCTGCAACAGATTGCTGATGGCGGTGCCTCCGCCTTTTATAAGGGGGGAAATGCCCGGGATATCGTACAGGTGCTGAATGCTGCCGGCAACCCTGCCACGCTCGAGGATTTTAGCCGTTATGAGCCGCAGTGGAATAAAAAACCGCTGGAAGGCAGCTATAAAAACTATACAGTGCTTTCTGCACCCCTGCCGCAGACCGGGGTTTATATCATTCAGGCCCTGAATATCCTGGAGCTCTTCAATCTTAAAAAAATCGGGCTGCCGACCGTCTCAGCCGAAGCATTTGATATTTTGACCTCAACCATGCGCCTCGCAAACGCCGACAGACGGGAATATGTGTCGGACCCCAACTGGGTGGATATCCCGGTCGACGGGTTGATTTCGGAAAAGTATGCGGAGAAGCGCCGAAAAATGGCCGGGACGGGTTCCGCGGCGGATACGGTAGCACCGGGAATTCCGGCATCATCAAAAGAAGCCGTGCCGGCAGGTTCTTCTTTGAATGGGACGGTCAGCAGCCGGCCGCTTATGGCCGAGTATAAGAAAACCGGCACAGGAGGGGAGACCACACATATTTCGGTCATCGATCCCAATGGTAATGCCGTTTCACTGTCCACGACGCTGAGCCATGTATTCGGTTCGGGGGCCTGGGTAAATGGATTTATTCTGAACAACTCAGGCTTTGATTTTTCCCATATGGAAGAGGAAGGAGAGTGGCAATCCAGCCACCCGTACCGCATCCGCTCATCCACGATTTCGCCCACCATCATACTGGATGAGAATAATGAAGTGCGTTTGGTGATCGGCGCTCCCGGCGGCGGACGAATTCCGACGGCTATTTTGCAGAATACTGTCTATATACTTGATTATGGTTTGGATCCGCTTGATGCCGTAAAAATGCCACGTATTTTTCCCAATCACTCAAATGCTGAAGTACAAATAGAGAGGGGTTTTGATAGCAATGTTTTAGTAAAAGCCCGAGAAATGGGATATAATATACAGGCCCTTTCGAAAGGTTACGCCAGAATATATCTTGTATATCAAAAAGATGGAAAACTAATCGGTGTGTCAGATCCACGCCACGATGGTGAGCCCAGGGGTTTTTAAGAAAAAAGGTTCAATTTTTTAATTATATATAATAATATGGGTGCTTTATCACGGAAGCTTCTTTTACTGTTTGTAATACTAATTATCAGCTTATCAGAGTTAATTGCCCAAACGGTTCCCAAACCCGCCGATGTCTTTGGCTTTCGTCCGGGCACGGATTACAAGCTGGCGGATTACGGGCAGATGTTGGAGTATTATGACCGGCTGGACGCCGCCTCCGATCGGGTCAAGAAAATCCAGATCGGGGAAACCGTGCTGGGCCGTCCCATGATTTTGCTGTATATCTCCAGTGAAGAAAATATGCAGCAGCTGGACCGCTGGCGCGAGATCAGTGAAACCATGGCTCGGGCCCGCATCGACGAGCAGGAAGCCAAAAAGCTTTCCAAAGAAGGCCGCGCGGTGGTCTGGATCGACGGCGGGATGCACTCCAACGAGCTGGCCCATGGGCAGATGACCCCGGAACTTGCCTATAAAATAGCCACCGAAGAAACCGAAGAGATGCAGGCTATCCGGGAGAACGTCATTACCTTGCTGATGCCGATGATGAATCCCGACGGTGTGGATATCATCTCCAGCTGGTATCGTAGTCATATTGGGACTCCTTACGAGACCACTAATCCGCCGTGGCTGTACCACCACTATGTGGGTCACGATAACAACCGCGACTGGTTTATGAACAACATGCCCGAGACGCGGGCCGTCACTAAAAAAATATATCGCGAGTGGTTTCCGCAAATTGTGCATAATCATCATCAGCCCGCGCCGGAGTGGACCCGGATATCACTGCCGCCTTATGCCGACCCGGTAAACCCGCGTATTCATCCGGCCGTAACGACTGGGGTGAATGAGGTGGGTTCGGCCATGATGCAGCGCTTTTCGCTCAACGATATGCCCGGCGCCATCGCCGATAACTATTATACCATGTTCTGGAACGGCGGCGGCCGCACTGTACCCTATTATCATAATATGATCGGGATCTTGACGGAAGTTGGGCACCGGACACCCACGCCCCGTTTCTATGAGCCCGATTCACTGCCTAAGACGGTAGGCACCGGTACGCCCACGGACGGGACGGACGTTTTATACCCCGATCCATGGAAGGGCGGGGAATCGCATTTTCGTGATGCCGTCGATTATATGCTTACCGCCTCGATGGCCGTTCTCGACCTGGCGTCCAAGCGCCACGAGCAGTATCTGTATAATATCTATACCATGGGTCGTGATGCCATCGAGAAGGGAGAAGCCGGTGATCCCTTTGCCTACGTCATTCCCGCTGAGCAGTGGGATGACTGGGAAGCTAAGAACCTGGTGAACGTGCTGCTGCAGGGCGGACTGGAAGTCCGGCAGGCGACCGGTGATTTTACCGCCGGCGGTAACAATTACGCCGAGGGATCCTATATTTTATATGCGGGGCAGTCTTTTCGTCCCTACCTGACCGACCTGTTGGAAAAACAGGAGTATCCCACCCGTCTGCTCTATCCTGGCGGACCGCCCGACACTCCTTACGACCTGGCCGGATGGACGCTTCCCATACAGATGGGCGTAACGGTTGACCGTATAGACGATTCTTTTGATGCCTCTGCGGATGAGATTACGGAATTGGTTACCGTGGAAAAAAGCGCCATCGACGGGGACGCCGTTTACGGCTTTATGTTCAGCGCAAAATCCAATGCCTCGGTCAAGGCAGCCAATACCTTGCTGGAAAACGGTGCGGAGGTATCCCGGGTAGTGGAAGGTTCAGCTGAGATGCCGGCCGGTTCCTTTATCGCAAGGGGCAGGGATGCTTCGGCTATCGAGGAGCTGGGGCTGTCGCTGCAGGGTTTGTCGGAAGAGCCGGATGCTAAAGCAGTTTCGTTAGAGCGGCCTAAAGTAGGAATCTACAAATCGTGGATCCCGAATATGGATGAAGGCTGGACCCGCTGGCTGATGGAGAAGTACAACTTTGCGGTGGATACGCTGCATAATGCCGACATACAGGAAGGGAACCTGGCGGAGTATCACAGTATTATCATTCCCGCGCAGTCGCCCGACGGCATCCTTAACGGCTACACCATCCAGGAGATGCCGGAGGAATATACCGGCGGGCTGGGCTTGAAAGGTTCCCTGGCGCTGGAGGAGTATACCGAAGCCGGCGGCACGCTGATCGCCTTTGACAAGGCCAGCAATTTCGTGATCCAGCAGTTTGGACTGCCGCTGCGTAATGCGGTCAGCGGGCTAAGTGAGACTGAGTTCTTTATTCCCGGATCCTTGATTCGATCAGTAGTCGACACCGAGAATCCGCGGGCCTGGGGTATGCAGGATACCGTCTCGGCCTCCTTCAGCCGCAGCTTTGCCTTTGAGATTACCGAGCAAAGCAAAGAGGGGGAGGGCGGCACCGAAGATATCGCCGATGCCCCGAAAGCGCCGGTAGATGTGGTCGTCAGCTATGCGGACTCCAGCCTGCTGATGAGCGGATGGGCCGTGGGCGAGGATAAGTATATCGCGGACAAACCGGCCATGGTGCGCGTGCCCAAGGGCGATGGACAGGTCGTGTTGTTTGCCTTCCGTCCGCAGTTCCGCGGGCAGCCGCGCGGCACCTATAAGCTGATCTTTAATGCCATCATGGGTAGTGCCATGGAGGAATTTCCAACCAGTGATTAAGGGTTTTAACCGCCCAGTTTGAAGGGAACCAAACTAACCATGAGGAGTGACTTAACCTTAGTCTCTCGCCATCTTATGGTTCTTACTTGAGCCATTGAAAACGGTAAAGTTTGTCGCCCGGAGGCCTGCTGAAAAGAAATAGCTGTCTTAAATACAGGTATTTTGAAGCTCCCTGAGCAGCAGTCTTTTAAAGTACATTAACGGGGAAAGTAAATAATCCCGATTTTGCTTTGTAGCTAATCTTCCTGTTATTATTGTACGAATTTGTTAAAAAGTTGACTGCCGTAGATATAGCACGTATCTGTTTAATGATGACTCTGTTAAATTTTACAGAACAGTTTCACATAGCTACTTGATAAGGTCGTCGGTTTTAAACACTTTGAGCAAAGCTAAATCGTGTTGCTAAATAGGGGAGAACGATAAGGGCAGGGATAAGTAAAAATAAATTTTAAATTAGCTGAATACATTATGAGCCAAACAGATACATCGTGGGCCTCTTCTATTTACAAGGGCAACCGCTTAAATCTGGCCATTACCTTTATCCTTATTGTCTTGGGAATTATCTTTGCCGGCCGGTTTCCGGAATATGAGGGACATTTTGGTTTTTGGTCGGTGCTGCCTCCGCTGGTGGCTATCGGACTGGCCTTTTGGACCCAGGAAGTGATCAGTTCTCTCTTTGTGGGAATCGCTTTGGGCGGGGTGATCTCAGGAAAGCTCAATATTATCCAGGAGTTTCTGATTCCATCCATCGGGACCGAGGATTTTGCCCTTATTCTGCTGGTCTATCTTTGGTCGCTCGGCGGTCTCATAGGCATTTGGACACGCACCGGTGGAGCTGAACGCTTTGCCGAATGGGCGGGCGAAAAGATCGTGCGTGGACCTAAGAGCGCCAAGTTCTTTACTTGGATGATGGGCCTTATCTTTCATCAGGGGGGGACCATCAGCACGGTGTTGACCGGAGCCACAGTCCGGCCCATCGCTGACAAGCACGATGTATCGCACGAGGAACTATCTTATATGGTGGACTCAACCGCTTCACCTGCGGCTACCATCATCCCATTTAACGTGTGGCCTATTTATATTGCCGGCCTAATTGTGGGCACCATCCCGCTGTTTGAAACGGGCCAAGACGGGTTGAATTTCTTTATTCAGGCCCTGCCGTTTAACTTTTACGGCATTTTTGCCCTGATCGTGACCTTTCTTTTTGCCTGGGAACTACTGCCTTGGATTCCCGGAAAAAGGATGCGTGGTGCTATAAAGCGGGTGAAGTCAACCGGGAAGCTTGATCGGGAAGGTGCACAGCCTATGTCATCGCGTGAGTTGACTGAAATAAAAATTCCTAAGGGTTATCGTTCGGGTTTGGTCGATTTTCTGGGACCGATTGGGACGTTGCTGGGGGTCGCTATTATCCCATATGTGGTTACTTTTTACTTTATGGGTCAGACGGAAGAACCGATGTTTCTCATTGCTGAGGCTTTTGTACTGGCCGTGCTTACCGGTATGTTCGTTGCTCTTACGAAGGGGATGGAGTTACGAACAGTGATGGACGGATTCATTGACGGCTGCAAAGGCGTAACTATCGGAGCCATCATTTTAGCGTTGGCCGTATCTCTGAAAGAAGTAGCAGGGGCTGTTGGCACGGCGGAATATGTAGTAGCCCTTGTAGGAGATGCCATCTCCCCCGTGGCGCTCCCCGTTATTCTGATGGGACTATGTATGCTCATTGCTTTTTCTGCCGGTACTTCATTTGGTACTTATGCCGTTGTATTTCCGGTGGCCATGCCGCTGGCCTGGAACGTACTTCCGGATGAGTTTTTTATAACAATCTGTTTTGGCGCGGTAGTAGGCGGCAGCGTCTTTGGCGATCAGTGTTCTCCCATCTCAGATACAACAATTCTTTCTTCGCTGGCCACTGGCTGTGATCTGATGGATCACGTAAAGTCTCAGATACCGCTGGCACTTATGGCTGCCGGTCTGGGGGCCCTGTGTTCTACACTGGCCGTGATCTTTTTTGTGTAGGGATTTAATGGAGTCCCTGAGCATGCTCTATGGATTTTAAAAAGGCTACTGTGTATATTCTCTGCGGCCTCTGTGTTCTATAAGGATATACCCCGGAAAAGGTTAGAAAACTTTATTCGGGCTGGCTGTTATTCCGTCAGATCAGAGGTGCAATCCGGGCAGCGGGTAGCCTCCACCGGAATATCTGAATAGCAAAAGGGACACTTTTTAATGGTAGGGGAAACCGGTTCTGGCGTTTGCTTGGGATCCCGAAGCTTGTTGATATAACGTACCAATAAGAAAATGGCAAAAGCTACAAAGGCAAAGCTAAAAAGGTTATTAAGGAAAGAACCGTAACGAAGGACCACAGCCCCGGCCTCCTCAGCCGCTTTGAGCGTTTCATAAGGACCGGGAACCGTTCCCTGGGACAGTATCAAATAGGCATTGCTAAAGTCAATTTCACTGGTAAAAAAGCCCAGCGGTGGCATTAGAATATCCTGCACCAAGGAGTTGACCACGGCGGTGAAAGCGGCACCAATGATGATACCTACGGCCATATCAACTACATTACCACGGACGGCGAAGGACTTAAACTCTTTCCACATGGTCAGCTAATGCGTAGTGTAATGTTGAGCTCCGCAAGACTATTCTTCCTCATTATGGCCAAGCTTTTGGCCGTCATTGTCTGCGGCGGATTGTTCTAATTCTCCATTCATCCACTGCATAACAATTTTTCCGGATACCTCTTCCTTCTCGAGCAGCTCATCCGCCAGTCGATCCAGGATCTTGCGATAATCGGTGATCGTTTGGATGGCGCGGTCATAGGCCGTTTTTAAAATTTGCTGAACTTCTTCGTCAATTTCGCGAGCGGTGCTGTCACTGTATTCTTTCTGACTCCCCATTTGTTCGCCCAGAAAGACTTGTTCGCGCTGGCCGCCGAAAGCAATGTTGTTAAACTTATCGCTCATACCCCAGTCAAGCACCATCTTGCGCGCCAGCTTAGTAATTTGTTTCAGGTCATTTTCTGCGCCGCTGGTTGCCGTGTCAAAGACAAGATTTTCAGCAGCACGTCCCCCCATCATGACGGCCATACGGTCGAGCATATGCTTCTTTTCATAGAGTAGCTTCTCTTTTTCAGGCAGCTGCATGGTTACGCCCATAGCTTTGCCGCGCGGAATCACCGTCACTTTGTGTACGGGATCGGTATCGGGCAGCGCGGCCGCTACAATCGCATGGCCGGCTTCGTGATAGGCCAGCAGCTTCTTTTCGTGCTCTGACAAGCGAATGCCTTCCCGTTTGAGGCCCATCATTACTTTATCGCGGGCCTGATCAACATCTTCCTGTTCTACAGCCTTCCGTTTATGACGGGCGGCGATAAGAGCGGCCTCGTTGAGCAAATTCTGGAGGTCGGCACCGCTGAAGCCCGGAGTCGCCCGGGCAATCTCTTCAAGGTTTACCTCATCAGAAAGCTTTTTGTTTTTGGCATGAATCTTCAAAATTTCCTTTCGATGCTCTTGTGTAGGAAGGTGTACGGTTATTTGCCGGTCAAAACGTCCCGGGCGCAGCAGCGCTTTATCCAGGATGTCCGGACGGTTCGTTGCGGCCATAACCACCACTCCTTCATTGGGCTCAAATCCATCCAGTTCGGCCAGCAGCTGGTTCAGGGTCTGTTCACGCTCATCATGGCCACCGCCAAGTCCGGCCCCTCTTTTGCGGCCGATGGAGTCAATCTCATCAATGAAGATGATACTGGGCTCTTTGTCTTTGGCCTTTTCAAACATATCGCGGACGCGCTTGGCGCCAACCCCGACAAACATCTCCATAAAATCGGAACCCGTAATGGTGAAGTAGGGAACATTGGCCTCACCGGCAACGGCTCGGGCCAGCAGCGTTTTTCCCGTGCCCGGCGGGCCTACCATCAGCAATCCTTTGGGAATTTCGCCTCCGAGGGAATCAAATTTATTGGGATCTTTTAGAAAGCCAATGACTTCCTCCAGTTCGGTTTTAGCTCCCTCCAGGCCGGCCACATCGTCAAAGGTGGTATTCACTTTTTCAGCATCCTGCAGCTTGGCCTTGCTTTGCCCGATTTTAAACATATTTTGGCCCTGCATACGCATCTGACGGAAAAATTGAATGCCAATCATGACCAAAAATATAAGCGGAAGTCCCCAGATTAAGATGGTCCACCAGTTATAATTATTTTCGGGCAGCGTTTGTACATTTACGTTATTAGCCTCAAGCATCTCCATCAGCTTTTCATCGCCAAAAGAGGGGAGATAAGTTGAAAACTTACTGTATTGCGTTGTATCGTTTTCAGATGCGTTAAGCGCAGTTTTCTGCTTCAGCTGTCCATCAATCTGATCGCCTCTTACCGTTACTTTTTCTACATTCCCCGACTGAATTTGTGCCCGAAAAGTACTATAGTCGATGGTGGGAGGGCCGCCAAACAGACCGCCCTGAGAGCTGAAAATCCAAAAAGCCAAAAGAACGGCTGCAATAATCCAGTAGAAGCTGTACTGAAAATTTCCGCCGGGACGCTTCCCGCCTTTAGAGTTATTGGATCTGTTTTTATCCGATTGTCGCTTTTTCTGATCGGCCATAAAAGTGAATTAAATAAGCAAAAATTCTAAATAAATATATCTATGCTCCAACCTAAGCCTGAGGGAACAGACATTTCACTAAGTATACGAATTGTTTATGGAATTATGATGAAATGCACCTCAAAAAAGATAGAATAGAAACAATTTAGGCATTATTAGAAAAAAAGCCTCTGAGGCTATCAACCGCCAGAGGCCTAAGAGAGAGATTCATGAATGTGAGTCGGGTGGGGATCGAACCCACGACCCACGCCTTAAAAGGGCGTTGCTCTGCCAGCTGAGCTACCGACTCT
>DATGUX010000274.1:0-2636 GCA_035300985.1 Fodinibius sp. | reverse complement strand
GCAGGCGGCAGAAGTGTTTTTAGGGAAGCTGTGCTTTAATTATCTGTTTACGCTGGCCATTAACGTGACAACTTTTTTAGGATATCTCTTTTTGCTCGATATTTCGATTGCCGACTTAAGCGCTTTTTTATTAATTTTAATTTTAGGTACGGCAGGACTCTCAAGCGTAGCCACCATGCTGGGTGCTATTGTATCACAAGCCGATCGAAAGGGTGCCATCTTTTCGGTGCTCAGCATTCCGCTGCTCTTTCCGCTGATCCTTATTCTGGCCCGGCTCACACAAGCTGCTCTCATAGCAGATTTTACCGAATCTTATTTTAATGATGCCCTGGCCCTCACAGGCTTTGTAGGCTCCACCATTACCGCAGGACTTTTGCTTTTTGACTATATTTGGGATGAATAACCATGACCGCATATAAAGATCTTACTTTTGACTTTGGCGACCGCCGGCTGATCGGGCAGCCCTTTGCCCGCAAACAGATTCGCCGGATTATTCAATCGGAGCGTATCAGCCACGCTTACCTTTTTTCAGGACCGCCGGGCATTGGCAAAAAAGCCTTTGCTTTAGCCTTTGCCGAACTGCTAAACGGGATTGATCATCTTACGGATCTGGGGGAACAGGCCTTTTCCAAAAAGTCATCCTGGTTTCCTCATCCGGATGTGCACGTATTTTTGCCGCTTCCCTCCAGTGCTATAAAAGATAAAAAAGTGGAGAAAGAGCTGCGTCCGCGGCTGGAGATGCTCCGCGACGATCCCTATGAGGTTATTGACTTCAGCCTGCGTCCTTCCCTGACCGATGAGGATAGTTCCAAAAATCTGCAGGCTTTTTATCCCATTGATTACTTCCGGAAGTACATCCGTAAAGCCGCACGCCTCAAGCCCAATGAAGGACGAAAGAATATCATCATACTCACCGGCATTGAATATATGCGCAAAGAGGCGGCCAATGCCTTCCTCAAACTTCTGGAAGAGCCGGGCGAAGATCTTATTTTCCTGCTCACAACCGATCATCCCGAGGCTTTGCTTCCCACCATTATCTCCCGCTGCCAGCACATCCGGCTTTCCGCATTAAAAACGGCCGAGATTGAGCAGGCGCTTATTACTCACGACGGACTTGACGAGCAGGATGCCAGCTATCTGGCCCGGGTATCCGGCGGCAATTACGCCATCACCCGCTTTTATAATTCCAATCAGCTCAAAAGCCTGCGCACGGAAGTTATCGATTATCTTCGCGCCGCCTATATTCAGGATGCCGTTGCCGTCACCGAAAAAGCCAAACAGTGGCAAAGCGATCAAACACGCGAAGGACAAATAGCTCTTCTGAATGTATTGGAAGTCTTTCTGCGAGACCTGCTGGTGTATCGTACTACTCAAAACAGCACGTTAATTACTAATGTTGATCAGCTGGAAGTCATCCAAAAATTCTGCCAAAGTCTGGACGATGCCCGTCTGGATGCGATGATCCGTGAGGTCAACCGCTGTAAACCGATGATTCAACAAAATGTACAGGGGAAGCTTGTTTTTACCGCCCTGGCGCTGCGCTTTTCCAGCCTGATGCGGGACCTCGATCCCGCCGTTACGCCCGATAAAGCCTATCAACATCTTCCCGCCTTCTCCGAATCATGATGACCCGGAAAAAAAGTCACATATCGTTTACTAAAATGCAGGGCGCCGGCAATGACTTTGTTGTCTTGAACAACCTTGAAGACAACTATAGCCGCCAAGAACTTATTGAGCTAACGCCAAAGCTCTGTGACCGAAAGTTCGGCATTGGGGCCGACGGACTCCTGGCACTGTTTCCCCCCGAAGCTGAAAAAGATGACTACATCATGTTCTATCGCAATGCCGACGGCAGCGATGCCGGTATGTGCGGTAATGGTGCCCGGTGCCTGGCGCGCTTCGCCCATACCTTTGGATTTGACGAGCAGCAAAAGTTTAGCGTCCACAACGCGCGGTACAAAGCAGAAATTATAGACAAGCAAAGCGTGCGTATCCACTTTCCAGGCGAAACTTCCATCCGGCAGATCAGCCTTGACGACCAAGCCATTCTTAAACTGCATACCGGTACCGAGCATATCGTCATTGTCGTAGAACAGCAAGCACTGGAGCAGGAAGAAAAGCTGCGCCAAAAAGGACAGAGTCTTCGCTATCACGATTCCTTTAAGCCAAAGGGAACCAACGTGAATTTTATCTGCGGGCTCGATAATGACTCTCTCCAACTGCAGACCTACGAACGGGGCGTGGAAGACCTTACCCTGGCCTGCGGAACCGGGGCCATTGCATCGGCCTTGGCCTGGCACTATCTGCAGGAAGCCCTGCCGGCGGCCCGTCCCTTTAACGTCCGCACCAAAGGCGGCCGGCTGCAGGTATTCTTTTCCTTTGACAAACAACACCGGTGTTATACCGATATCAAATTGGAAGGGCCGGTGGAAACGGTCTTTGACGGCCAGTTTCTCATTTAAATACCGGCTAAAATTCTATTGAGCCTCTCTGAAGTATTTACTTCACGGGAGCTTTGAAATACCTGTGTATTGACCTCCCCGAACCCCTCCTAAATATTTATGAGGGGTTTGTGAAGAAGAATTTCAAAGCTCTGTTCACCTAATTCTATAGAATATCAATGGGACTTTTAACTC
>DATGUX010000273.1:0-2680 GCA_035300985.1 Fodinibius sp. | reverse complement strand
CCATTTTTAATATGGATGGTTATACGCTCATAGGGAAATGATTTTGAGGCGTCAACCGCATCCTGTATGGAACGATAATCACCACTTCCATCCTTCGCCACCGTCATTTCTTTTTTGTATTGGCCCGCGGCTTTACCCGCAGTAATGCCATTCAACAGACCAATTCCAATAAGAAGAATCATCCATTGCAACACAAACTTTAATCTATGGTTCTTCATCGTAAATTTAATTCTGGATATTTTTATTTAAGAATCACATTTCCGGATGTATCATCGGCAAGCTCAACTTGCTCCTTCGATAAATTACCCAGCGAAATAGCCCCGGAATATTCCCCTTCCACGAAAATAGGTGCCCCCTCTACGTTGTCGTTAAGCGTCACATTTTTGAGGCTCAATTCATAGACATCATCGACCACCATAGCACGCTCTTCGGAGCTGATATCCACATTATGGAGCTTCAGATTTTTAACCCGAGTGATACGGGCACCCTTTTCGGCATTTTTGACGCTCACATTCTTCAGCGTAATATTCTCCAGCCATTGTTCCGGTAATCCCACCAATTCTATAGGCTCTGGCACGCCGTCAATCTGGATGTTGCGAATATCGATATTCCGTATTGCCGGCGCCGGTCCAGTAACGCCGGGACCTGAGTAGTAGGAATTGAAATTAATGGCTTGGCTCTCAATATCCTTCATCGTGATATCACGGATATAAATATTTTCAATCACATTGCCGCGCCCTCGTTCGGTCTTGAACCGAATACCTCGGTCCGTGCCCTCAAAATGGGCATCATGCACATACACATTTTTGATGCCGCCTGAAGTTTCACTTCCAAAAACGATACCTCCACTGCCGGTACGCACATTGCGTGCTTCAAAATTCCGTACCACGATATTCTGGGTGGGTATATCAATTTTCAGGGCTTCTTCGTTTACCCCTGATTTCAACACTACGGCATCATCTCCCGTCTGGAAATGATTGTATTCCACCAAAACATCGCTTGACGAATCGAGTACGACACCATCTCCATTAGGTGCGCGCAAACTATTGACCGTTACATCCCGAACAATGGCTTTATTGCTATACAGAAGGTGCACATTCCACATCGGTGAATCTTTAAGCGTAATACCTTCCACCAGAATATTTTCCGATTTCCAGAAAATCATAAAATGCGGGCGCATGCCTTCCAGTCCGGCTCCTTTTCCATATTTGCGACGAGATAGCGGTACTTTGGTGACTTCCGTGCGCTCCCCAAAATCTTTGCCCTCAGCCCACTCCCACCAGTGATCGCCCTGTCCGTCTAAGGTGCCTTTTCCTGTAACCGCAACATTTTTCAATTTGAAAGCATATATCATGGGAGAATAATTATAGGCTTCTACCCCTTCAAACCGCTGGCGAACCACCGGTAGGTAGTCTTCTTTGTCTTCGCTGAAGTAAACCGTAGCTCCCTCTGCAACATGCAGGTTGATATTGCTCATCAGGTGGATTGGACCGGACAACCAGTCGCCTTCGGGTATGAGCACACGTCCACCGCCCGCTGCATGCGCTGCTTTGATAGCGCGATGGATAGCAGCCGTATTCTTGAAAGAATCGTCTCCTTTCATCTGCTCGGCACCGTAATCTCGGATATCAAAGGTCGTATCTGGAAAGGAGGGGCGATCGAGCTCGGCAACCTCAAAGGGTGCATCGATGGGGGCAATCTCATGGGGAACCTGTTGTTCCTGAGCCCATCCCTTCGAGGTTAAGCCAATAGCCATCACTAATGCAAAGAGCAGTACATAACTTTTATTGATGTTTATGATTAAATAAAACATAATGGTTGTTCAGTTAATATTAGTCTTTGTTATTCTCGTGCAATTACAGTGCTACTGCCCGTCAATATAACAGGCCAGATCCAGCCCGATCTCTTCGATACCATGCAGGACCAGCTGGGCCATTTTTCGGGCCCCGTATTCGTTAAAATGGGTATTATCTTCGCGACCATCGGGATAATGCGGATTTTCTCCAGACTCCAAATGATTGTACAGAAACTTGGAATCGTCCGGACCCAATTTGCGCAGCAGTTTCTGACTTTGAGTGTCTATATCAATAAATGGTACCTCATGCTGTTGGGCTACCTCCTCCATTAAGTCGGAATATTCCTGGTGGGTGTCCAGCAGTTTACCCTCCTCAAAATGTCGCCGTGCCGTTGGAGAGAGCAATATTGGTGTAGCTCCTTTTTGCCTCGTCTCAGCTACATATTTAGCAAGGTTGGCCTGAAACTGCTCCGGCGTGGTGGACTGCTCTTTACTCTGCACCTCATCATTATGGCCAAACTGTATAAAAACGTAATCACCTTGGGATAACTGATCAACAACCGGCTTCCAGCGTCCTTCCTCCAGGAAAGTGCGGGTACTGCGCCCATTTTGAGCGTGATTTTCAATCGCTATCTTATCATCAAAATAATGTTGAAACGGCATGCCCCAACCCGTCTCCGGGTAGGCATCCACCGCTTTATCAGACATCGTGGAGTCGCCTATGAGGTACACGGTGATGGTATTTGGGGATGGCACTGCCGCAATGCTGATTACGCCAATCACAAGGATGAAAGCAAGAACGTAACTATATTTATTGAACATCATTTTGATATAATATTAGTATTTCTTGTATCTGTACGAAATCAATTCTTTTTGATAATAGCT
>DATGUX010000272.1:0-3255 GCA_035300985.1 Fodinibius sp. | reverse complement strand
CTAATTAAGTGTTATCTCTATAGTTATAATTAGTTGCTATAAAATAGATTAGCGAAATTACCTTAGCTTCTTATTATAGTCGACAAGCCGGACCTTTACGTTACCCAGCCACACCTTGGCGTGTGCTTCTGCCGGTATGCGCAGGTTATCCGCTACAAACCAGGCTTTAAACTTTCCGCTAAAGCCAAAAGGTCCATCAATATGGGCATTTCCCCGGGAGGAATAGGTCTTTACAGGATTGTTAAAAGCAGGATATTCGCGAATTTCAGAATTTCGATTATTTTGAACGTCAATATAGCCCTTTTCGCCTTCCAGATAAACCGGCAAGCGGTAATCTTGGTCCGAACCGGCGAAAAGGCGGCCATAGTAAAAAATTAGCTGTCCCGATGTTGAAGGCTCGTTCAGCTCCAGCGTATCTTTAGGCTCTCCATCATTGGATATATAAACTTTACCGGCCTCATAATCAAAATCGTATCGCTCAGCATTGAACTCATCTTCATCTACATTATCACGCCAATACAATCGGGTATAGGGCAGGCTGTCGGTTGCTACAAAGAAAGTATTGTAATGGTTTATCTCTTTATCCATAAAGGGAATAGAGGGATCAGATATAATTTTTGTCTGCAACCACCATAGCTGCTCGCCCTCGTAAGTAGTATCACGCACGATGGTGGTCTGTACGGTGCCCAGCGTAAAAAAACTGTAGTTTACCTCATAAGTAAAGGTCTCTTTCCATTTTAACAAATCCTGCATTGCGGGAGGATCATAGGATTGCTGGTAGCTCAGGAGCGTCTGCTGAGCACCGGCAGGCACTGAGCAATACCCTATGAAGATAAAGACCAGCAACAACTTTGGTTTTTTATAAAGATATGACACCGTCTGAAAATTTGCTTTTAAATAAGTGGGCAAAGTTCGATATTATTTAACGCAATTAGAAATATAAATGTCCTGACTCTGATAATATTGTCCATATTTGCCAAGCATTATCTTCTGCCTGCCCTTATTTTTATCATTTTGCTTGGGGTTAGCTGTTCCAAAAGTGATGATCAGCGTCGCTTTGAAGAAGAGGCTCTCCGGCCACCGCAACATATTACCGAAACCAATGCGGCCGGCGACACGACCGGAACGGTTGATAAGGATGATTGGAGAATTGGCCCCATGTTTCGGGCTTCAATTTCACTGGGCACGCTTGGAGAATCTCAGGCGCCTTTTCCAAATCCGGTTGGTCTCAATACAACCATCCATATCTATCTCACCCAACCGAGCCTGGACCGCGTAACCCGCCTCGAAGTATACCAACTTACCGGGGCAACCGGTCCCCACTTAGTTCAGATTTTTGAAGAATATGAGGTTAACAGCGGTCTCAACGATCTGCGTATTCCTGCCAGCCTAATTGCTGAAGGTCAAGGCAGTACGGCAAGTGACCTGTACCGGCTGCTTATTTATGACGGTGCGCAAAATCTGATTACATACGGAGATATTCGGATTCAGTAGTTGTTAAAAAGGTACAAGCCTCCTATTTTCGAACTTTCTAACCAACCCAACACTCATGGGTAAACGCAAGATCTCAAAGTCCGAACAGAAAGTACTGGAAAAGCTTATCTTTCCGGAGCAGTTTCAGGTTATCCTTGAGGAAACCGGCCATATGTATGGCGAGCTGCGCGATGATTTGATCAATCTGCTCAGCTTTGGCTTTGTAGAAGCCTATGAGCGCAATGGCTCAAAAATAACGCTCACCGGTTTTTATGATGCGGACAACCTGCAGGATTTTACTTTCCGTGCAACCAGTCAAGGACTTTCAGAAATCCAATCAAGCTAAAAATGAAATTTGAAGCAGCTATTGACGGCCAAACCATTGAACTCCATCTCGATGAGGAGGCCAATGAGGCTCAGCTTAATGATACTTCCCTCTCCTACCAATTTCACCGGCAGGCCAACGGACGTTACCTCTTGCGAACCGGCAGCAGCCTTTACAAGATCGATAATGTTGACTACGACACCCATACCGTCACCTTCACCCTTGACGGCCGATGGTGTTCGGTAGATGTACGCAACGAACAGGATCTGCTGCTCGACCGGCTCGGCTTTAAAACAGCAGGTGAAGTTGGTGAGGGCGAGCTTAACGCTCCCATGCCGGGAATGATTCTTGAAATATTGGTCGCCGAGGGAGATAAGGTGGAGCTGGGTGACCCGCTGGCCATTCTGGAAGCCATGAAGATGGAAAACGAACTCAAAGCCCCTATCAAAGGCACCATCAGCTCTGTGACGGCTGCCGAAGGCGATTCTCTCGAAAAAAATGCCCTAATCTTAGAAATCGAAGCAAGTGGATAAATTTATTATAGAAGGACCAACTCCTCTCAACGGAACCATCCCCATCAGCGGATCCAAAAATGCAGCCCTGCCCCTTATGGCGGCGGCTATTCTGGGTGACTCGCCCACTACCATCACTAATGTGCCTAAATTACGCGACATCTATACCTTCAATAATGTCATCCGCGTGACCGGTACACACGTATCATTTGATGAAGACCAAGGCGTGCTGGAGATCGATCCTTCCAATCTGGGACATCTGGAAGCACCCTATGAGCTGGTTCGCAAGATGCGGGCCTCTTTTTATATGCTGGGCGCCCTGCTGGGTAAGTTCGGTAAGGCTAAGGTATCGCTGCCCGGCGGCTGCGCCTGGGGGCCTCGCCCGGTTGACCTGCACCTGAACGGCATGCGTGCCATGGGCGCTGATATCGACCTCGAAGAGGGCTACGTTATTGCCAGTGCTCCCAAACAGATGGAGGGCGGAAGCTTTACCCTCGACCCCAGCAGTGTCGGTGCCACCATTAATCTGGTACTGGCAGCAGTGCTGCGAGCCAAGAAATTTACGCTCAAGAATGCGGCCAAAGAGCCCGATGTAGTACTGCTTTGCAAGCGACTGGTAGAAATGGGCGCCAAAATTGAGGGTGTAGGCACCGACACCCTGACCATCGAAGGCGCTGACGGGCTGCAGGGCATTGAAATGCGAAATGCCGCAGACCGTATCGAGACGGGCACCTTTATGATTGCCGCGGCCATGCATCCCGATTCAGAAGTGACGCTCACCGGCGCTGACGTAGATGATCTGGGGCAGTTTCCCGAATCATTTAAAAAGACCGGAGCTGAAATATCCATCGAAGAAGATACTATCCATATAAAAGCACCGAACGAGCTCAATCCCACGGATATCCAAACGGATATCTATCCGGGCTTTCCCACAGACCTGCAGGC
>DATGUX010000271.1:0-4469 GCA_035300985.1 Fodinibius sp. | reverse complement strand
TGCAAGACAACTTTATTAAATTGATGCGCTTGCCACACTCTGCGAAAGGGTTACGGGCATGATTCTGGGATCAACTCGCAAGTGCGTTAGTGATATAAACTGTATACGTTGGTGAAATTCATAAATATTTTCGGTACTAGGTGTATAAAACAATATGTCATACTACAACCAGCTAACTTTATTCTTAAAAGAAGCTAAAGCTAATAATCTAAAAACTAAGCACTATGATTCGGAATATTTAGATACCAACGTCAAAGTAAGTTTTGGACAAGGTACGCCTGCAAAGGTTCCTTGGATTTCATTTTTAAAAGAACCTAATACGACAAGCGAAGGAATATATCCTGTCTATCTTTATTACAAGCAACGAAATATATTAATTTTGGCGTATGGGATTAGTGAAACGAATGAACCAAGCTCAAAGTGGGATATTGAAAATCCTATAACCATTAATAAATACTTCCATGAAAAGTATTCTAAAAAACCCTATAGATATGGCGCATCGTATATTTTCGAGGTATATGATACCAACGACCTTCCTACAAAAGAAAAAATAGATCAGGATTTAGCTGAAATAATAGAAGAGTATCATGCTATCGAAAGCAATCAGAAATTAAAAAGAACTAAATTCCCCTTTAAGCAAAACACATTAATAGAATCACTTTCTGAGTCAGGTTTACAATACAAGCCCAAATTTATCACTCGTTTCACTGCCTCCCTCCTCACTAAGCCCTTTGTCATTCTCACGGGACTTTCCGGTTCCGGCAAGACCAAGCTGGCGCAGGCTTTCGTACAGTGGATTTGCCAGGATAAGAGCCAGTATCGCATGGTGCCGGTGGGATCCGACTGGACCAACCGGGAGCCGCTGCTGGGCTATCCGGATGCCCTGAATCCGGAGCAATACGTAACCCCCGACAGCGATGTGCTGGATTTAATACAGCATGCCCGTAAAAATCCGAATTCCCCTCATTTTCTTGTCCTGGACGAAATGAATCTCAGCCGGGTGGAGCGCTACTTTGCTGACTTTCTGAGCGCTATGGAGTCAAATGAACAAATCCCCTTATATTCCGGAAAAGAACGGAACGGAGTGCCCAACGCCCTGTCACTGCCGTCTAACCTGTTTATCATTGGTACCGTCAATGTAGATGAAACCACCAGCATGTTCAGCCCCAAAGTGCTCGACCGCGCCAATGCCATAGAATTCCGCGTTGCTAAAAAAGAGATGAGCAGCTTTCTCAATAATATGAAGGAGGTTAATATGGATGTACTGCAGGCCGGAGGCGCAGGCATGGCCCAAAGTTTTTTAACCATGGCTTCCGACAACTCTTATACGGGTGAAGATGCAGATACTATCAAGAGAACGCTGTTGGAATTCTTTGATGAACTGAAGAAAACCGGGGCTGAATTTGGATACCGAAGCGCAGGTGAAATACTGCGGCTGATTCATCAGCTGGGGAAGCTGGACGATGGGCTTTCAACAAATGAAAAGATTGATATTGCCATCATTCAAAAATTACTGCCCAAGCTGCACGGTTCGCGCCGCAAGCTTACACCTGTCCTTGAAAAGCTCGCAGGCTTTTGTATCACGGAAGAAGAGGGTACAGAAATCATCAAAGATATTTTTGAAAAGGAAGATTATGACTTTAGCCACTCAAAATACCCGCTGTCGCTCGAAAAAATAAGCCGCATGTATCACGGAGCGGTCGATAACGGATTTACCAGCTTTGCTGAGGCCTAACCGATGAAAGAATGTTCATCCGTTAAACTTTCCCTTGATTCGGTCAGAAAGGGGCTGCATCTTTATATTGAAGCCCGGAGAGAACACACGCTCTTCGATGCTAAAGAAAGTGCAGAGCAGCATAACGAGGCAAGATACCAGCTGAGGGAAGGCTGTTTTTATGACTACAAATTAACTGATCAAAGATACAGACTCGGAGATGTCGGCAATAATATTATTCAGGAACGCAGCAGCGAACCCAGTCTGGGCCGCATAGCACCCAATATTTTTGTAGGCACCCTCGAAATTCCGCTGTTAGAGAAAGAAAACGGAAAACAGCGCGGATCCATTGAGCTGGAAGTACAGTCCGTTAAAACGGACTACCGAAAGGACTACCGGGATATGCTTGAGAGCATCACCGAAAAATGCACCGACTTGCTGTTACAGGCCGGCACCCCTGTTTCCCACCATTTCGATATTGACTATACCAAAGACAGCCAGACGCTGTATCAGCGCTTTTCTTTTCTAAAATCGGTTATCCAAACCGATGAATTTACCGAGGCCGTGCACCGGATTGTAACGGCACCGGTTACACGATGGACTGAGATATCCGAAAGCAAAGACATCCGGCGGGTAAAGCGGTTTTCAAATGCCAACATAAAGGAGCTGGCCAGCGGCACCCGCCGAACTCCCTTACCTAAAAACCATTATTTAAGAACCCGCGGGATAACCACGCTTCCGGAACGGATTATCACATCGCGGAAAACGGATTCTGTGGATACACCGGAGAATCGTTTTATAAAGCATGTGCTGGAAGTTTTCCTGAAGTTCTGTACCGACATCAACCGGAAAGCAAAGGAGTTTGATCACCAAAAGACGAAGAACGAATCTGAACTCCTGATCCAGGAGCTGGAAGACAAACTCAGCCATGCCGTTTTTAACGAAATCACCCGGCCGGACACTCTGAAACTGAACAGCCCCGTATTGCAAAGAAAGGAAGGCTACCGAGAGGTACTGCACGTTTGGCTGATGTTTGACCTTGCAGCTCAGCTTATTTGGTCCGGCGGTGAAGACGTTTACGGAGCCGGGAAAAAAGATATTGCCACACTCTACGAATACTGGCTCTTTTTTGAGCTGCTGGACTTGCTTCAGTACATCTTTGATATTGCTCCCAAAGATGTGGCTGATTTGATCAAAGAAACAAAGGACGGATTAAGCCTGCAGCTTGAACAGGGAAAAAACACCGTTCTGCACGGTATTTATGATTCGGGAAGCCGGAAGCTGAATATTCGTTTTAACTATAATCGTCCGTTCCGCGGAGGCCGCAACTACCCGGACAGCGGCAGCTGGACTACTACGCTTCGTCCTGATTATACGCTCTCACTATGGCCGCTGGGTATTTCCGAAGTTGAAGCGGAGCAACAAGAGCTGATTGTCCACATCCACTTTGATGCCAAATATAAGGTGGACAACTTTGCTGATTATGTTGCAAAAAAGACAGAAACAGAACTTGATGAAGAAAAAACAGAAAACCGCAAGGGTCACTATAAAAATGCGGATCTGTTGAAAATGCATGCTTATAAAGATGCTATCCGAAGAACCGGCGGCGCTTATGTACTGTATCCGGGAGATAAAGCCTTGACAAAAACCGGTTTTCATGAAATCATTCCGGGACTGGGTGCCTTTCCGGTCCGCCCGTCAAAGACGGACAGTGGCACAGGCGGGCTCAAAGCTTTTATCCTGAAAGTGACCAGCCATTTCATTAATCGTTCTTCTCAGCGCGAGGAAATGGCCTTCAGCACTTACGATATTTATAAGGATACACCTGATACAGAACCCGGAATTAGTGAAGCCCTGCCGGAAGCTTATCTTCCCAACCGGGATCTGATTCCGGATAAGACTTTTATACTGGTAGGTTTTTATAATACCCGAGAGCACTATGAATGGTATAAAAGAAGCGGTCTTTATAATTTCAGAATGGGTTCCGGCAGAGGCTCACTCACGCTGGACAGAGAAACCGTAGATGCAAAGTATCTTCTTCTGCATACTAAGGGCGACAAAAAGTCCGGTAAATTGTGGCATATTGTAAGTAAGGGACCAAGGGTATATTCTAAAAAGGACTTACTGCGAAAAGGCTACCCTTCCGATGAGCCTTCTCAGGAAAATTATTTGGTAATCGAAATAGAACCGGTTGAGGCTGTTGAATTTAAAGGCATGGAATGGGACTTCAGGAAACTGGATAACTTTAAATCAGGAAGAGCATCAGGTATTCCCTTTACCGCAAGCCTGACCGAATTGATGAAATCTAAAGTGAATTAAAGAAACATCAGATAAGTAAAAAACAGGAGAATTAACCCTGATTCCTGTTAATCCTCAACCCTGTCAAGTTCAACCGTAGAAATGCTCCAACCCGGCTCGAATAATGATCTCTATTTGTATAATTTTACACATTGCCGTAATTTTGAGGATAGAAGTTTAAACCGAGTTTTACAGACAGAATATTTTCAACTTAGCGGTACTGAAGCTAAGAATAGAAATATTAGATGTATCATTTCGCCGGAAGAATTAGCGTACCTTTATTGAATCATATATAAGTATTCTGGATAAGCATTCTTTACTGATACATTAAGCACTTTATTTTCATCCCAACAACTGACGGGTGTCATCCGGAATGATATCAAAAGGTGCTTAGAGGTAACTCCGATATGATATGGCTCCTATAAATAGACAACTATTCCGGAAAAAATATTGTTAT
>DATGUX010000270.1:0-14305 GCA_035300985.1 Fodinibius sp. | reverse complement strand
AATCAATAATCCGATTTCCAAATTGTAAGCTTCCAGATAATTCATTGCCTGAGCTAAATGTACATCTCCCAAATCAATTACGGCCTTAATCTCAACGGATAGGTGTTCCTCCACCAAAAAGTCAACTCTCCGGGTGCCAATCTGAAGCTCTTTATACATCACGGGCATATCAAACTCACGTTCAAAAGTGATGTATTCCGATCCCAGCTCATAGGCTAATGCCCGCTGGTAAATCACCTCCTGAAAGCCATTCCCCAGTGTATTATGTACTTCCATAGCACATCCTATAATAGTATGAGTCAGCTCTTTATATTTCATATTCCCTAATTCAGCTTATCAATTATGTTATTTACAGTAACCCCAAACTGCATTCTAAATCATCATATAAAATGCTTTAATCAGAATCTAAAATATGCCAATAGCCATCAAGATCATCATTTAAAACTAACTGCACAGAGTATAGTTCTACCACTGACAATACTTAGCCCAACAACCGGAACCTTGATTTATGGGACGTACTTGATTGATCAAATTTTAATCGCGGTCATCGCATAAATCCCTCTTAATCACGGTTCAAATTGTTATTATGTAACCGCTTAAATCCAAGATTTTCAGCAGGCAAGCGTAGCTGAAACCCGTTTGTAAATAAAGCCGGTCCCTTCGACTCCGCTCAGGGCCCTATATTTAGGCCGCGAAGGTCTCTTTTAAAGTATCTGGAATATCACAAGCTACAAATTTGCGATATTTTTTATTTTTAATGACGAAATCTCTGCAGCAGCCGACCCAAGAACTTATCGGCATACACCTTGTTGATGTGATCCATATCCGCCAGGATGACCAGCCGGTTTTTACTGCGCGACATCGCCACGTTGAGCAGCCGCGGCACGGCCAGCCCATTTTTCTCTTCGTCGAAGGGCCGCACGGAGTAGTGCCGGCGCCGGCCGTAAGATTCCTCGCCGCTCATCACCGTATCGAAGATGATGACCTTTTTTTCACGGCCCTGGAAGGTATGAATGGTTCCCACTTCTACCTCGCCGTAGCCGTTATCATAGAGCGCACCGCGAATATCATACACGGTACTGCGGAAGGGTACGATAATGCCAATTTCTTCCATATCCACATGATTGTTAAGTACCAGCCGCTTCAGCATTTTAATCAGCATCACGCCGTGCACCTCATTGACGGGACTAAATCCGCGCCCTTCATCCTTCTGGCTCAGCCGGGGACCGTACTTCTGGCTGTCAATCAGATTGACGGTAGTGTGCGAGACCGGCTGCTGGCCGATAATTTGTTGTTCCTTCTCTTCATCAACCGCAGCCGTTTTCAAACGTCCCTCATAAAAAACGGCACTTAATACTTCCGCCAGATCTTCGTTCAGGCGGTACTGGGTATCAAAAAAGGTGGTCAGCGGACGTGTTTTATCGTGCCAGCTGAATAGTTCATCGGTGCTTTCCGCCCCTGAGGCGAAGGTAAAGATATCATCCTCCAGAAATTTTCGCGCGGCAATATCGTCGGTCAGTGCGATGGGGGGAAGCTGCATGGGATCGCCCACCACCACAATATGCGCTGTGGCCTTCGCCGCCAGCACCATCAGGTAGGGCAGATTGGCCATGGAAGCCTCATCGACGACCACCGCATCAAACTCCTGCCCGTCAAAAAGGTCAGAAGTACAAACTTTGGCCAGCGTTGTAGCCACCAGCTCCATGCGCTCCAGCTCGATGCGCTCGTTGACGCTTATCAGCTGATCGATCTTCTCCTCCAGCGCTATTTCTCCGCCATACTTATCCACACGTTCACCCAGGCCGTGGATTTCTTCATCCAGCTCCTCGGGGACCGTTTCTCCGTGCTCCATCAGATTATCAATCTCCTTCTGCAGCTTCTGGTAGCTGCCCAGCAGATTATTAAGGCTGGCCGCCTCTTGCTCTTGCCGGCGCGCCTTTTCTTCAATATGCCGATCGAAAAGCACCGGCTCCAGCCGTTCACTGTCCAGGGCCATCTCCCCGAAGCGCGTCACTTTTTCTTCCAGATGCTCTTTTTCCACGGCGGTCAGCGCTTCGAGAGCGCTCAGCAGCCCCACATCTACCGCGCGGTTGGTATTAGCGGCAAAGAGCACACGCTTGCCCTTAATCAGGTAGTTGGCCATCATAAATCCCAGCGTAGAGGTCTTACCCGTGCCGGGCGGGCCCCAGACATAGAGCACCCGATTTTGCAGCGACTTTATCAGCGCTTCGTGCTGCGATTGGTTGCGCCTGCTGTCATCCAGCACCCGCGTTTCGGGATCGTCGGTATGATCTCTTTGGGCATCGGGATTAAATAATTTTGCCATACGCTCACGCTGCTGCTCATCGTCGGTATTCAGCAGCTTTTTCAGTTCAGACCGCAACCGTCTGAGCACAAAATCATTCTCCCATTCCAGCTGAACCTTAGCCAATGAGTCTCCAAAATTGTGAGGAAAATGCAGTACGGCTTTTTCATTGGATACCTCTACTGGATAAAGCTCAAACTCTTCGTCATAGCCCTCCATTTCCGCACGAATCACTTCGGCAAAGCGCAGAGAACTATTCTTGGTTTCAAATTCATAGTAGAAAGTACCGGGCGGATGATTTTCAGCGCGTACGCCCTCGAACAGCACATCCTGGGCCGGTCTTTCGCGCACCGTTTCTATTTCAGCTTCCACCGCTTCTAACGCACGCTTGATGAGCTTCTTTATTTTCTTGTTTGACAACGGCTCTGCTAACTTATTTCTAACATTTAATTACTAACTCTACTAACTACTGCAAATTATGAATAGGTGAATAAAACTCACAATTACTCTTATTCATCTCATTCAACATTTATCATTCCCAAAACCCTACTGATCCCATAATTCAGCACGTATGGTATCCGCACTTCGTTGAGCAATCTGATATTCCAGCTTAATACGGCGCCGCTCGGGAATCTTCTGCTCAACCAGGCTGGCACTCTGGGCCGTATAGAGAATCAGATCGGCCTCCCGTACAAAGAGCGGCAGTGATTTACCATAGGTGGCCCCTGCCACAAAGGATCCGCCAAATTTGATACTTACTTTCAGCTCATTAATAACCTTGGGAATGGTATCATCTTCGCCCGTGACCAGTCCAATCGTCTCAATAGCTGCACGGTCTACAATCGACAACAGCGTATCGGGATCAATGCTGTACACGATGGGCAACAGCCGGCCCTGCTCGGCAAAATCCCGGAATTTATCGACCAGCTGGATGGGCACAAACAGCGCATCATATTTGACCGTCTCGTTATATTCATTTTCGTTGAGCACCCGGCTGCGCACACCCACCTCTTTTTTGATGGCTTCGGCTATCATTTGAGCCAGCTCATCCGTTTCGCCGATACTGGCACATGTTTCGATGCGATCGGGCCAGTCCATAAAGCTCAGCTGTTCTTGAAACAGCCCATCCAGCTCAGATTCATCCAGTCCATAGCCAATAAGCTCTTCCAGCAGCTTGCCTATCTTATCGGCCCCTATCTCCAGCCGATCGGATTTGTCCAAATTGGTATTCTGCCGCTCAACAATAAAGCCCCGGCCGCGCTCGCCCCGGATGAGCCCCTCATCGCCCAGGATATGATAGGCCTTGCGCACGGTATGGAAACTGGCTTCCAGCTGCTGACCCAATTGACGCGTAGATGGCAATGTCTCTCCCACCTGAAACTGCTTGGTGGCAATCATTAGTCGGATACGATCGGCGATATGTTTGGCAGAGGTTTTCAATGATGACTGGAATTTCCAAATGAGAGTGAAAAGGAAGATACACAATATGCGGGGCGAAGTTAATGCAAAATGATACATTTTTAGCATTACAAAACTTCGAAAGTTTCGTAATGCTTATAACACCTCCGCATTCGTTGCGGTTAACTAAATAGTCGGCCAAGATGGCCAACCTACATAAATCCGTTTTAATCTGTGTTAATCTGCAGACAAACAGCTACTTATCCGCCAGTTTCTTGAGCTCGGAGACCAGCATCAGCGACTCAATGGGCGTCATCCGGTTGGGATCGCAGGCCTGCAGCTTATCCAGCAGCATCTCCGTATTCGGATCCAGCTGCGTCTGGAAGAGCGAGGGCTGGGCCATCTGTTCCTGTTTTTCCATTTCGCTTGCTGCCTTTTTGACCGCCGCCTTCTTTTTCTTGGCGCCCTCTTCCAGCGTACCGTTACGGTCGGTCACATCCAGACTGTGGCTTTCCAGGTTACCCAAAATTTCTTTAGCCCGCTCAATGACAATGGAGGGCAGCCCCGCCATATCCGCTACCTGAATGCCGTAACTGTGGTCAGCCCCGCCGCGAACCAGTTTGCGCAGGAAGATCACCTTGTCGTCATGCTCCTTGACCGACACATTATAGTTTACAACGTGCTCATACATATTTTCCAGCTCGTTCAGCTCGTGGTAATGCGTAGCAAAGAGTGTTTTGGCGGCCACGGAAGGCTGATTATGCAAATATTCGGCCAGCGACCAGGCGATACTGAGCCCGTCAAAGGTGCTGGTGCCGCGCCCAACCTCATCCAGCAGAATTAGCGAATTGCGGGTAGCGTTATTCAGGATATTGGCCGCTTCATTCATCTCTACCAGGAAGGTACTCTCGCCTGCGGCCAGGTTGTCGGAGGCCCCCACGCGGGTAAAAATCTTATCCACAAGCCCGATATGCGCCTCCTCAGCAGGTACGAAACAGCCAATCTGAGCCAGCAGCACGATGAGGCCGGTCTGACGCAAGATGATACTCTTCCCTGCCATATTAGGACCCGTAATAATCAGAATCTGCTCGTCTTCATTTTCCAGATGGATATCGTTGGGGATGAAGGGATCGCCGGCGGGCAGGCTTTTCTCCACCACCGGATGACGTCCCTTGGTAATATCAATAATCTGATCGTCGGCAATGGCCGGTTTGCAGTAGTTGCTGCGGTAGGCCACCTCGGCAAAGCTCTGCAGACAGTCGAGCTCGGCCAGCGCCTGCGCCACCTGCTGCACATCCTCAGCATATTCGGCCACATACAGGCGCAGCTCCTCAAACAGCTCATATTCCAGCTTCTTGCTGCGCTCTTCGGACGACAGGATTTTCTCTTCCACCTCCTTCAGATCGGGGGTAATATAGCGCTCAGAGTTCACCAAGGTCTGCTTGCGGATAAAATGCTCGGGCACCTTGTCGGTATGAGTGTTGGTCACCTCAATATAATAACCATACACCTTATTATAGCCGATCTTCAGTGAGCTGATGCCCGTCTCGGCGGCCAGTTCATCTTTAATTTCTTTAATATAATTCTTGCCGTTGCGGGCAATATCCCGCAGTTCATCCAGCTCGTCATTGAAACCATCTTCAAAGATACCGCCATTGCGCACGCTGGCCGGGGGATCCTCGACTATAGCCCGCTCAATGCATTCCTGCACCTCTACCAGCAGTTTAAGACGATCCAGAATATCGTTCAAAAGCGGCTCTTCCAGCTGATTAAACTGCATTTTGATGCGCGGCACCTGCGCCAGCGACATTTTCAGCTTAGCTAAGTCGCGGGCGTTGGCACGTCCCACGCAAATCCGGGAAATCAGACGCTCCAAATCGCCCACCTGGCCCAGTTCTTCGCGCAGCTGTTCGCGTACTTCATGGTTTACATTCAGCGCTTCCACAGCATTGAGCCGCTCACGAATGGGTTTCATCCGTTTCAGGGGACGCATAATCCATTTGCGGAGCAGACGGCCGCCCATAGCGGTTTCGGTATCGTCCAGGATGGAAATAAGTGTTCCTTCGCTGTGCCCTTCCTGGATGGTGGTAGTCAGCTCCAGGTTGCGCTTGGTGGAACCATCCAGCGCCATATATTCTTGGTTTTCGAAGGCTTGGATCCGCTTGATGTGGCCCAGTGAGGCTTTCTGTGTCTCCTGCAGATAGTGCATCAGCGCACCGGCGGCTATATGTCCTACTGCCAGCTGTTCCACGCCGAAACCTTTGAGCGAATGGGTCTCAAAATGGTCGGTCAGCAGGTTATAGCCATAATCGCCTTCGTACACCCACTCTTCAATGAAGGTAAGGTTGTAGTCTGCCAGCTCTTCCGGAACGCTGTTCTTCAGTTCCTGTGGCAGCAGCAACTCGGCAGGCGCTACCGACTGCAGCAAATCATTCAGCTGTTCTTTGTCGACCTGACTAAGCGCAAACTCCCCGGTGGATACATCCGAAAAGGCCACGCCGGCTGTATTTTTATCCCAATAAATGGCGGCCGCATAGTTGTTGCGCTTGTGCTCCAGCAGCTTCTCCGACATGGTCACGCCGGGCGTGGTGATCTCTGTCACTTCGCGCGAAACGATTTTTCGGCCCGCTTTCTTGGCCTCCGAGGGGTTTTCCACCTGCTCACATACCGCCACGCGATAGCCTTTCTTCACCAGCTTGGGCAGATAGGTATCCAGCGCATGGTAGGGGAAGCCAGCCAGCGGCGTCTGGTCGCTGCCGTTGTTGCGCTTGGTGAGCGTAATGCCCAGCTCTTCACTGACCAGCTCGGCATCATCGGCAAATGTTTCGTAGAAATCGCCCACCCGGAAAAGCAAGATAGCGCCTTCATGCTCTTCCTTGATTTCGTGATACTGGCGCATCAAAGGTGTTAGCTTCTTTTTCTTGGCAGAACTGCTCATCAATTACTATTGGCTTAATACGTTGGATTTGTTCTGGTGAAAGGTATAAAAATTACCGCTTCTTTCAGAAGATAGAATTCCCTGAAAGGGTCTTTAAAAACAAGAATCACCGGCAGTTAATCGATCCAAAATCATTGTTAATTGGATACGAATTTATACAGGTACGGTGACCTATGAGCCTTGCCGGTATTTTTCTTCCCTACCCGCTCTAAGCGACCGGAGTTAACCATCTTCCGATGAAAGCTTGACCGATTGAGCTCTTTATCAAGGATGGTCTCATAGAGTGTTCGCAACTCGCGCATGGTATACTCCTCATCAAGGAGCGTGAGCCCTACAGCTGCATCATCGATATTCTTGCGCAGGCTTTCCAGCGCTTTTTGAATAATGTCTCGATGCTCCCACAACAGCTCGGGCAACTGGTTGATATCGTACCAGCAGCAGCTGCCGGATAATACATCAGGGATGGGATCGGCTTCTTTAAAATCAATCAGCGCATAATAGCCGGTAGTAACAAAGCGCTGTAATAAAAGATGATCCTCCGCCGGCTGAAGTCCGTTTTTCTTCATGATCTTGCGCATGAGCTCGGGATCATATCGGTTCAAGCTGCCAAAGGTATGGAACTGGTTCAATTGGATTCCCTCTAATCCGGTACGCTTTTGCAACACCCTTTGAGCAGCCTCATCGAGATTTTCATTTCTGCGGACAAACCCACCCGGCAGAGCAAAAAAGCCGGTTTCCTTATATTCAAGAATCAACACCTTGAGCTGCTTTTCGTGGTAACCAAACATCACACAGTCAACGGCAATGCCGGGGAGAAAGTCGGTCCAATCCACCGCTAACTGCTTATTTTGTTGAACATTGTAACAATAACAGCTGTTGGACGTACCGTTGGTATCTTTGTGTGGCCAAGTTATCGATTCTAAAAATGAATTCCATGTATAAAACGGTATTTACACTTCTGATTACTCTCATCACAAGCGGTTCCGTATCTGCCCAGAACGCAGTAGCACAATCGGCTTCCTCCGCCCCTCAAGTGACCGTTGCAGATGGAACGCTCGAGGGAATTTCGGATTCCGGAATCTCCATTTTCAAAGGCATCCCTTTTGCCCAACCTCCGGTAGACAACTTGCGATGGCGTCCGCCTCAGGAGGCGCAATCGTGGCAGGGCGTTCGTGATGCCAAATCATTCAGCGCGGCCTGCATGCAGCTGCCCGTCTTTGGCGATATGGTCTTTCGCGGCGACGGCAACAGCGAAGACTGCCTCTACCTTAACGTTTGGAGCCCCGAAATCGCTCCCAACCAGCAGCTTCCGGTCTTGGTTTACTTCTATGGCGGTGGATATATGGCTGGCGATGGCTCCGAACCGCGCTACGATGGTGCCAGCATGGCTCGCAACCACGGCATTGTAACGGTTACGGTTAATTACCGTCTGGGCGTATTTGGATTCATGGCCCATCCCGAGCTGACCGGGGAATCTCCTGAAAACGCTTCGGGCAACTATGGACTGCTCGACCAGGCGAAATCGCTACAGTGGGTTAAGGATAATATTGCAGCTTTTGGCGGCGATCCCGATGATATCACTATTGCCGGCGAGTCAGCGGGATCCATATCCGTAAGTGCGCAGATGGCTTCACCAATGTCTCGTGATCTTATTACTGCGGCCATTGGTGAGAGCGGCTCCATCCTCGGGGCTCTGCCGGCGGCTCCACTGGAGGAAAGTGAGCAAAAAGGCGTGCAGTTTGCCAACACTTTGGATGCCCAATCGCTGGCCGGCCTGCGTAGCATTTCCGCTGATTCGTTACTCCAGGCCACCGGCCAACAGGCTTCTCCTCGATTCAGTCCCACAGTTGATGGTTACTTCTTCCCCAAGCCACCTATAGATATCTACCGGGCTGGAGAACAGGCCGACGTGCCGCTTTTTGTGGGCTGGAACTCCAAGGAGATGCCGTACCAATTTGTGATGCAGGGCCAAAAACCTACGCCCAAAAATTACAACCAGCGCATCCAGAAATTATATGGGGATGATGCTGATAAAATTTCAGCCCTCTATCCCGGTTCAACGATGAAGGAAGTTGTGCACTCAGCCACCGCTTTAGCCAGTGACCGTTTTATTGCTTTCAGCACGTGGAAATGGAGTGACATCCACGCCCAAACGGCTACAGCGCCCGTATATCGCTATTATTACACGCATCCGCGTCCGCCCCAGAAGAATAGCAAAGATAACCCTCAAAGTAGTTCAGGCGATATTCCCGAAGTTAAGGGCGCGGCACATGCAGCAGAAATCGAATATATGATGGGCAACCTCCCCTCGAATGAGGTATTTGCCTGGACCAAAGAGGACTACAAGGTTTCCAATATCTTCCAAAACTATGCGGCTAACTTCATCAAAAATAAAAACCCTAATGGACTGGGCGTTCCCTATTGGTCGGCTATAAATGAAGGCGAACCTCCCAAGGTGATTCATATTGGTCCCGACACTGAGCTAAAGGAAGTACAGCACCGCGAGCGTTACCTCTTTTTGGATCAGCTTCAGTACTCCGAATAAGTTAACAGGCTGTACCAAATTGTACGGTACGTATTAATAATGCTACATCCATAGCGCGGGAATTAATTCCTGCACTGATGATTTACCCCGACTATAATAGAGCACAGGCGTTCAGGCCCACAGTTATCACCATCCAGCACATTAATATAGGCTTTTCCTTAACCACAGCGGAAGGTGCTTTTTATCAAAATACAATATTGCCCTGAGGTAAATAACATTTGTATATTTACCAACAACTTCTCACTTTGCGGCTATAAAATCTAATAGCGTAGCAAATAGTCAGCATCTAACTTCCATTAGCCATTAACTCAGCAAACTAACTGTGCAGAAGTATAAGGATTTTTGGCGGCTGATTGTAACCTTGCTGAAGAAGAAAGATATTTTCTTTAACGCTTCCGCCATTACCTTCAACCTCTTTATTTGTGCCATTCCGTTTATTCTGCTGATGATTTCTATTATTGGCTACGTACTCTCTTTTGATCAGGCTTTTAACGAAATTCTACGCTACGGACGCGAGCTGTTTCCCAGCTTTACCTACGAGTCGCAATCAGGCGATGTATACCGCGGAGCCGTCACGCTCGAGAGCCTGCTGGATCCCCTGATCGGGGCACGCCGTATCTTTGGAATTGCCGGTACCGTCATTCTAATCTTCTTCTCTCAGGGCCTTTTCCACACCCTCAAACACGTAGTTTTTGATATTTTTGACATTAAGGATCGACGTCATCCTATTCTGGAAATGGTTTATAATTTCTTCACTTTTGGTCTCGTCGGCGGCGTATTTCTATTTTTCAGTCTGATCATATCCCTTGTGTCACTGATATCTTTTAACAAGCTGTCGCTGCCCTATACCGACTTTGTCCTTGAACTCAGCTGGATATACAACCTGTTAAACCTGATAATTCCTATACTGTTTACCTTTGCTTTGTTTTATATCATCTTTCGCTATATCACTGAAAAGCGAATGAAGCCCCGGGTGGCGCTGGTAGCCTCTGTTATTTTCACCAGCCTTTTTGAGCTGGCTAAATTTGGCGTTGGATGGTACCTGGCCTATGCGCTGCAATCCTACCGGTATTTTTACCAGGGTTACACTATTTTAGTCATTATCGGGGTGTGGGCTTTTTATTCGGCCGCGCTCTTTGTGCTCAGCACAATCATCGCCCGCGCCTATCAGCAGACCTTTGTCAAAGACCAGTCCATTCCACGCAATCCCTATACGATCATTTCGTAGTTCTCAATGTCGATACACAAACTTACGCCTTTCTATTATCAGCAGCCGGATGTGGCAAAGGTAGCCCAAAGCCTCTTGGGAATGGTACTCTGCACCCGGATAGACAAGCAGCCCCTGACCAGCGGTATCATCACCGAAACCGAAGCTTATTGCGGACGCGGAGACAAAGCTTCCCATGCCAATGAGGGGCTCTGTACCGCACGCACCGAAACCATGTACCGGGCCGGCGGCATCGGCTATATCTATCTTTGTTACGGTATTCACCACCTGTTTAATGTGGTAACCAACAAAAAAGATCGGCCAGATGCGGTACTTATTCGTGCCCTCAAGCCGCTGGATGGAACCCGTACTATGCTAAAGCGAAGAGATGCTGAGGCCGTAACCCCCGCTCTTACATCCGGTCCGGGCCGCCTGACCCAAGCCATGGCTGTCACAACAGAGCTGGACGGCATCGACCTGACCGGAAATACGGTCTGGATCGAAGATCGGGGTATTGGCCTACCTGAGGACCAAATCACAGCAACACCGCGAATCGGGGTTGATTATGCCGGAGCAGATGCTCAGCGACCCTGGCGTTTTTATCAAAGTGGCAGTCGCTGGATCAGCTCAAAATAGAAAAGTCCGCCCCGAATGAACGGAGCAGACTTTTTACTAAGTTAAAACAGAGACCTACTGCTGCATCTGTTGCTGACTGCCCTGCTGAATTTTCTGGAAACGCTCCATTACCTTAGGCTGCGTACGTACGGCCTGCATAATTTGCTGGAAACGCTGCGGCTCCAGCCCATTATCCTGAATGATACTGACCATCTCCTGTTGTGCTTCCTGATTTAGCTTCATCAGCTTAGGCTGAATTTTCTTCATCGTTTCCTCTTCTTTGTCGGAAACCTCAATAGAATCAGCCATTTGTGGATTACGTTTGCTCAGCATAATCTGCCGGAAACGCTGCATATCCATATCCTCTTCAGAAAGCATAGAATCTACCTGTTCGGTCATTTCCCGCTGTACTTTTTGAGATTCAACTGATACATCCGCAAATTTCTTGAGCTCGCTGTCCGTGACGCTATCGGACTCCGTTGGCTGCTGCTTCTGCTGGCCCTGCGCAACCGAGCCGGCAATCAGTAAAAATCCAAGCAAAACGGGCATCATGTTTTTAAAAAACTTCATATAGTAAGAGATCTGAATTAAGATTAAACTATCTTTGAATAATTATTTGCACTAATATATTGATTATTTGTTCCGAACTAAAATATCATCAATCACCTTTAACGGGCCCTTTTATGTAAGCAACCCATTAGTTCGACTGTTTGAACGACCAGCTTTTTCATTTATTTCCTGAATTATACATCAGTATTTAACTACTGATCATATTGTAATTGTGATTACATTCCATGCACTTGGCGTATTTACCGGATAAAGATAGGTCCTGAATCCTCTGCAATAGATTGATCTATAGCAACCATTGATGAAATATAGTCGGATCGGCTTCTAATGGTCGTTTTTCAACCGGTTAACACCCTTACTATAATTAGTATTTTCCTCAAATTGCTGATTATTTTGCCCATAACGGCCGTTTTACTATTTTAAAAGTCATTAAACTGCTTACCATAGACTCCGAATTATGCGTATTGTTTCCCTGCTCCCCAGTATTACTGAAATCGTCGCCGCCCTGAACAAAGGGGATCAACTGGTGGGACGCTCTCACGAGTGCAATTTTCCGGAAGAAGTGGCTAAGTTGCCCGCCTGCACTGAAGCCAAATTCCAAACCGACGGCACCGCCTATCAGATTGATCAGCGCGTCAAAGCCCTGCTGCAGGAAGGGCTTTCGGTCTATCGCGTAAATGAGGAACAGCTCCGCAGGTTAAAGCCGGATATTATCCTCACCCAAGACCACTGCCAGGTATGTGCAGCCTCGCTCAGCGAAGTACAACAATCCGTAGCAGAATCGCTTGGAGAGGATGTAAAGGTCGTCTCTGTCTCGCCCACTGACCTTTCGTCAGTAGTAACATCCATTCGAACCATCGCAGAAGCCATCAATGCCGAAAAGGAAGCTGAAAGGCTCATGTCATCGATGAAGCAGGCACTCGGTGATATTCAGAAGCACAGCTCCCCGCTTCGCAGGCCCGATGTACTGTGCCTGGAATGGCTGGATCCACTCATGTCAGCCGGCAACTGGATGCCGGAGCTGGTACAACTGGCCGGGGGTAACCCGCTGGCCGCAGCCGCCGGAAAACACTCGCCCAAACTGGAGTGGAAACGCATTCAGCGGCTTAATCCGGACATTATCACCATAACGCCTTGCGGCTATCGTATTGAAGATACGCTGGACGAGCTTTCGGCCCTCACCGGCCGCTCCGGATGGAATAATTTACACGCCGTCCAAAATCACCAGGTATTCATCATGGACGGTGATCATTATTTTAACCGGCCCGGCCCGCGCCTGACAGATTCTACCCGGATATTAGCCGAGATCATTCATCCCTCCCGCTTTCGTCAGGGCAGCAGTCATACCGGCTGGATAAACCTCTATGAACATCAGTTTCACCAGTATATCAGCCGCAATGCCTAAAAAAATTGCTATCATCGGAGCGACCTCGGGTATCGGACGCGCCCTGGCTGTGGAGATGCACAGCCGCGGTTATATCGTTGGCGCTACCGGCCGCCGCGAACAACGGCTGCGGAAGCTACAAAACCAGCAGGGCGAAGACTTCTTTATTCAGCCAATGGATGTAACGCAGCCCGGCCAAGCAATCCGACAGCTCAATCAGCTCATCAAACAGTTGGACGGACTCGATATTATCGTCCTAAATGCCGGTATTTCAGCTTCCCCGGAAGCCTCATCGCGAGAAGCAGATTTAGAAGTCATTGCTGTTAACATAACGGGGTTAGCTAATCTTGCCGCCCACAGTTTTAGTTACTTTGAGGAAAAGGGCCACGGACAGCTTGTGGGCGTCTCATCCATTGCCTCCCAATTTGCATGGGGAAAATCGGCATCCTATAATGCCTCCAAGGCCTTTGTCAACCGATACCTGCAGGGATATCGCCAAAAAGCCAACCACTCCGCCGCTGCTATCAGTGTCACCAATCTGATGCCCGGATACGTACAGTCAGAGATGACAAAATACAAAAAAGGCCTGTTTTGGGTGGCCTCCGCCTCCAAAGCGGCCCGGCAAATGGCTGATGCTATCGAAAGCAAGAAAAGCCGGGCCTATATCACGCGCCGCTGGCGGCTGATAGCCTGGCTGATTAAGCTCACGCCGCAGTGGCTTTGGAACCGAATGTAATTGATTAATTGTACCATATTGATGTCTGAAATAATTGCTGGAATTCTACTCTTTCGTACAAAGCCCAACCTGCAGCTGCTGTTGGCCCATCCCGGAGGCCCCCTTGCCAAGGAAGAGGATGAAGGCAGCTGGACCATTCCCCGTCACTATGTTGAGGAAGACCACCAGCCGCTGGAAACAGCCCAACAAAAATTTAAAGAGAGCTTTGGCTTTATCCCGGATAGTTCCTACTTAGATCTGAGCTCTGTTATACTTGAAAACGATGAGAAAATGCGGGTCTGGGCAGTAAAGCACGACATTCCAGACACCTTTATTTTTGAACCCTTCTGGTTTGAGATGGAATGGCCGCCTGACTCAGGCCAGGTCGAAACCTTCCCGGAAATGGACCGAATCAAGTACTTTGGTCCTTTTGAAGCCCGCAAAAAAATCGAGACTGAACAAACGGATTTCATCACACGGCTAATTACCGGACTTTAACCAAAACAGAACTATAACTCTTACTTTTCAGTTATAATGATCTGTATAACACACCAACTTTTAACCAAATAATAAATACTATGTCAGCAAAAAAATTATTAATGATTGTCGGTGATTTCGGCGAAGATTATGA
>DATGUX010000269.1:0-3115 GCA_035300985.1 Fodinibius sp. | reverse complement strand
TCAGAGATAAAACTGTTAATTGCACCGCTCTGTTTATTTATACTGACTTTAAAATCCGAACCTTCAACCGTTATATCAGCGCCGCCTTCTTCCACCTCTAAATCAGGCATACTTTCTGCTTTCACCACGGGCGCAGATGCTATCCGAACGGGTAATACAAATTGGTCCCATGCCACTTCATATCCTTTGGAGGCCCATAGGTTATCTTCCGCGAGCACTGCAGATACTTTCAGTAGATATTCTCTCCCCGGCTTGGCATCGAAGGTTTCAACCGGAACCGTCACTACCTGCTGGTCCTGAGGGGCCACATCTATTCCCGATAATGTGCCCTGTTGGATGCGGTGGCCATTTTCGGTAAGCTCCCAGCGCATAGTTACATAATCAAGCGGTTGGAAGAAATTCTTATTCTCGATCGTTACCCTTCGGCGAGGCAGATCAGCCGGTTCTATATCAATATATTGATACACTTTTTTAACTTCATGGAGCGAGGGATTGGGGCTTCGGTCGGGGCGAATAAGCCCGTTGTTGTTAAAATTACCATCATTGGGTTTATCGCCATAATCTCCGCCATAAGTCCAGTAGTGATTCCCATCTTCGTCGGTTTCGTTTAGCCCCTGATCAATCCAGTCCCAAATGTTACCGCCCTGCAGATGATCATATTTTTCAATCACATCCCAATAATCCTGTAAGTTTCCAACGCTATTCCCCATGGCGTGCGCATATTCCGAATAGATCCACGGCTGGCTGCGCTCACCTGCCTCATAGGAATATACCCCATTGGGCTGATAACGTCCATAAATAGCGCCTTCTTCTTTAGTTGCATAATCAATAAGTGAACTATAATGCACGTATTGCGGAGCGATAATATCGGTATAGGAACGAGTACCGGCACGCTCATACTGCACCGGCCGGCCGGGATCGTATTGTTTGGTCCAACGACTCATGGCCTCAAAATTGGTTCCATCCCCGGCTTCATTTCCAAGCGACCAGATAATCACTGACGGATGATTTTGGTCCCGCTTAACCATAGACTGCATACGATCCATATGGGCTTTTTTCCAATTGGGTCGGTTAGCAAAGGTTCGGTCGGGACTGTAGCCCATGCCATGCGACTCAATATTTGCCTCATCAATGACATACAGCCCATATTGATCGGTCAGATCATAAAAGTCTGGATGATTGGGGTAGTGTGCCGTCCGAACAGTGTTGATATTATTTCGCTTCATCATGGTAATATCCTCTACCATCTGTTCATAAGGCACATAGCGGCCATAATCCGGATGGTGATCGTGGCGGTTCACCCCTTTGATGTAAATAGCTTCTCCATTCGCCAGCAATTGTCCGCCTTCCACTTTAACCTCCCGGAAACCAATTTGATCTTTGTGGACATCAATTGTTTGGCCCTCCTTATCCTTTAGCTCCAGCACCAGGGTATATAAATCAGGCGTCTCGGCCGTCCATTTTTTTGGATTTTGCACATCAGTTTCCATAGAAATTGTAGCCTCTGCGCCCGAAGCAATATAGGCCGTCCCTTCCTGCATAAACGGACTCTCGCCCACCGGATTTCCTTCCGCATCATACAGCGAAAGTTCTAACTCCGGATAATTGACGGCCTCATTATCATGATTGTATATTTTTGTTGTTACTTCCAGCTTCGCATCGTGATAGTCCTCATCCAGTGATGTCCGGACAACAAAATCTTTAATTCGCAGTTGGGGAGTAGAAAAAAGATATACGTCGCGATAGATTCCGCTAAGTCGCCAATAGTCTTGCCCCTCAAGGTAACTGCCATCTGACCAGCGATACACCTCGACCGCCAATGTATTTTCACCATCCTGTACATAATCAGATATATCAAACTCAGCCGGCGTCATACTGCCCTGGCTATAGCCTACTCTTTGGCCATTAACCCACAAATAGAATGCGCTTTTTACCCCATCAAAATGGATAAACAATTCACGTCCGTCCCAATCCGCAGGTACTGAAAATTCGGTGCGATACGATCCTATCGGATTTCGAAATTCGAAAGCAGTATATTCTTCTGGCGGGGTACTTGTCACCGACGGCGGATCATTCTTAAATGGATAAGGATGATTTGAATAGATAGGCACGCCGTAGCCCAAGGGCTGCCAGCTGGAGGGAACCTTGATCTCATCCCACTCGGCAACATGAAATGATGGCTTATAAAAGTTTTTGGGCCTTTCGGAAGGCTTAGCTGACCATTTAAATTTCCACTGTCCGTTCAGTGATTTATAAAAGGGCGAATCTTTTCTGCGATCGGTTGACAGAGCTGTTTCTACATCAGGATAAGGGATTGTTGTCACATGAGCCGGCTCCTTGTTAATGCCAATCACCTGCTCATTTTCCCAGTCGTGCTGCTTAGAAGACTGTGCTGTTGAGAAGGATGCCAGGCCCCCGAAAATTAAGGCAAACAATACTGATCGTAGATACCACTTTCCCATATAACTAAACTGTTCTTCAACCTGTTTTCTGTTAAAATGCAGGAATAATTCATGGCATGAAGGTCAAATAAATTACCATGCCTGAGTCAAAAACCTAAAACTACATAAGCCTTCAAAGAGCATACAAAAAAATTATGAAACTTTCATTGTCTTTCGATTATTAATTGTAAAAACAAGCTTTCCCTATCTTCCAAAGCAAAAAAGTATTAAAACTGTTTCTCTCTGAAACCTTTAGCTGTTGGATTTTAACCGGTAAAAAACATTTCTCATCCGGAATCCCAAGGAGTTGGGAGAGATTTTGGCTAATTCCTAAAATCCGCAAAGAATTTGGTTGCATAACATCGCACAATTTCAGGTCCATTTTGCGGGATTTTTGTCTTCGTTGTTGGCAATCACGTAGCTTTTTCCAGCAGAGTGGCGCTTTTTTTGTCTCTAAAGAGGCAGTGGAGCCGATATTTTCACCGCTCAGGTAATCCTTGGGCGCACCCCTACCACGGGGTATGGGATTGAATTATAAGCGCAGGCCAGCGGCTTAGGGGCTATTCCAGCAGGGCCTGGTAGTCTTTGCGGGTATAGAGCTTGAGGATGTTCTGGCGGCCTGAACGAATCCATTTAGCGGGAACGGTAATAAAACGGAAGATAAACTTCTTGAG
>DATGUX010000268.1:0-6074 GCA_035300985.1 Fodinibius sp. | reverse complement strand
CCTCACTGAATGCCGGAGAGGAGAAGGAACTGTTCCGAAGGCTGCGTCAGTTAGACGCATCAATCCACTATCTGCCGGATGCTTTTCTTTACCACCGCGTCAATGCTGATCGCCTCACGGTTGAATATATCCGCAAGCAGGCACTGGGGCTGGGACAAAGTATGAAGCTGCGGCTTGACGATGCCTCCACAAAGAAAAAAAGTATCAACTGGATCATGGAACTTGGCAAGCTGCTGGCTTCGGTGCCCCTGGCCTTCTTTTATCTGCTGAAGCTGCAGCCTTCCAAAGCCGGAATGTTGTTTAAGTTTCGCCGGTGGATCTGGAAGGGGTATCAGCAAGCTTCATAGTGTTGCTGGCGGGCAATCTATTAGGGTTAATAGCTGCAAATCGATCCGGATTAAACAGATCATCGGATGTTTACCTGTAATAATATTTGCCCAGGCCGCTGAAATTGGCCAGGAATAACGATCAGTCCTGCAGACAATTATCATAAATTTTGCCTAACCGTTTCCCTTGCTTTTGGGCATCAAAATTTGCCCGGATATATCGGGCACCGGCCCTACCCAGTTTAGCCCGCATTGCCGGATGATGATACATTTGAAACAGGTGCTCCGTAAGCTCTTCAACATCCCTTTCATTTGCTAACAACCCGGTCTCATCCTCCTTTACCACTTCAGGGATATCACAGTGCCGGCTTCCAATTATGGGCATACCGGTAGCTTCGGCTTCAATAATAGTCACGGGCGCGCCGCCTTCATTATCGCCATTTTGCGCCTCCACACTCGGTGCTAAAAAAAGCTCATGCCTGTAATATTCCTTTTGAAGCTCTTTAAGTGGAATCAGGCCTTTAAATTTTACAACTGTATCCAGATCATTTTCTTCTACATACTGCAGCAGCTGCTTTTTTATTGCTTCAGATTCTGTAGTACCGGAGCTGTCCCCAATGATGGTCAAGATACCCTCTCCTCCACCGTCCAGAAACTTCCGGAAGGCTCTGAGTCCATAGATGAAGCCTTTTTTCTCTACGAAACGGCCGACCATCAAAATACGGAGCTTACCGTCCGTATGATAATTGTCGCGGACCGGATATTTTTCCAATTCAATGCCCAAATGCTGAATAATAATTTTTTCAGGCGGACAGCCCAGACCTTTCAGCTTGTCCTTCATCGCGGGCCCTTCAACTAAAAACCGGGAACCGCGCTCAAATAATACTTTATACCTGCCCCTCCATTTCGGCCCTTCTTTCGGCAGCATCGAGGCGTCATAGCCATAGAAGGTCGTTACCAACGGTACATCAATCGCCCGGACCAGCGCTGAACTCAGATATCCCATCGGACCAAAATGGGCATGAACCAAATCGACATTTTCTTTTTTGGCCCGGTAGTAAAAGCTTGGATAATAACCAGCCGCCAGCATAGCAAGGCTGTCTGCCGCTCTGACAACAAAGGGCAACTCATCCTCTCGCGCATAAACAGCGGGCTTCCAGTCGATTGTATCCAGGTTCTCTGTGCGGTTGGCGAATACGACCGACTCCCAATCCTGTAAGTATTTTAACTGTGTGTGAATCCAGTTTTCACTCAGGCGAAAATAAACCAGGGCCGTATGCGCTACCTTTTTCATCCTTCCGTTTTGATTATGCGTTCTTTTAACAGTGTGTGCCAGCTAATACGATCAATTTGCTTTCGTAACAGTGGCTGTAATTCACTTTCCGCCCGTCGGTTCTTTTCTAAAATGGCATCGTGATCACGATCGGTACTGTGCTTTCCGGTGCCTTTTTTATTTGATGCGGCCAGATAATCATAAACGGCTGATGCGGGCTCTAATCCAATGAATGATAATAGTTCATTTGCGGATTTTTTTCCCGATCTTATTAGCTCTTCCTGCTGTAGAACCATAAATTCAGTGCCGGTTCTTTCCAAAGCACCCAGGAGTGTATTATAACTGCTTGCCCAGTAATCAAAGATGGCCGTGGGGTTGGTGTTGCCGTACTTCGCGCGCAGGAGTTCAGCCAGCTCCTGCAGGTTTTCCTGCTTAAACTGATGCTCGATTGATCGTATATTGCCGGCATAATTTCTCAAAATTACGATGACTTTGGCAGCCGGGCTGATTTTGGGTATCAGTTCCGCATTATAGTTCAGTCGCAATTCTTTAATGACCGGGATGGGCTTAGCCGACTTGGACGGGTACTCACGGCCTTTGATGCGATGAAAATTCAGCTCAAAAAAGTCACGTGCCTTCGGAGAAATGTTCCACCATTTCCGGGCAGCCATCATATCTGTATTCCATGCTAAATTGGTATCAGATATCCGGGTCAGCAAAAAACGCTTCCTTTTTTTTAGCTGCTCAAATTCTTCTCTGAAATAGTGCGCTTTATCTGAAAGATCCTGAATTTTTTTGAATCGGTTTGGCCAGTCCTTAAAGCCGCTTATATTTGCAGAGAGCGGTTCCATGAATAATTCCGTACCGGGATGCATATCCAGTATATTGGAAATCCACGTTGTGGCCGACCGTTCTATGCCTAATACAAAAACCATAGGATGTAAGATTAAATTACCTGCTCAATGGCCTTTGATATACGGCCAAAGTAGGCATCCGTTGCATCCAACTCAGGGTATAAAGGCAAGCGGATCAACCGGTTACTGTATTCTGCCGTTAGTTGCAAGGGCTCCGTTGAATCAAAATGCGATTTAAAAAATGGAGCATTGTGTAAAGGTACATAATGGAAGGTTGCCGGAATGCCCTCCTGCTTAAAAGATTCAATTAACTGCTCCTGCTGCTCAATATTCCGGGCTAAAAAATGAAAAATGTGGTAATTGGAATTGCATTTTTCGGGTATGACCGGAAGCATCAGATTTTCTTCATAGGGCGCAAGCAATTCATAATATTGCTCCCAGATATCTCTTCGTTTTGTCTTTATTTCCTCCCGCTTTTGAAGCTGCGATTCCAAAAGAGAAATAAGTAGGTCCGAAGGGATATAACTGCTTCCTTTATCTACCCAGGTATATTTATCCACTTCGCCGCGAATAAAAGCCGCCCGATTGGTGCCCTTTTCACGAACAATCTCGGCCCGTTGTGCAAGTTCCGGGTCGTTAGTCAAAAAAGCTCCGCCCTCTCCGCAGGTAATATTCTTGGTATCATGAAAACTGTAGCAGCCAATATCTCCGATCGTCCCCAATGGTTTTCCATCATAGTAAGCATCCACCCCCTGAGCAGCATCTTCCACTACGTACAGATCATATCGATCGGCTATCTCCATAATGGCATCCATATCACAAGCCACGCCCGCATAGTGAACGGGAACAATGGCTTTGGTTCGCTCCGTTATTTTCCGCTCAAGATCCTCAGGTTCCAGGTTCATCGTCTCGGGGCAGACCTCGGCAAAAACCGGTTCGGCCCCGGCTAATACAGCCGCATTGGCAGATGAAACAAAATTAAAGGAGGGCATTATTACCTCTTCTCCCCGGCCAATTCCCAACACCAGCATCGCCATTTCGAGCGCATGCGTGCAGGAGGTGGTCAATAACACATGGTCAAGCCCCAACCAATCTTCCATATACTTTTGTACGCGTTGCGTATATGGGCCATCTCCCCGTAGATGCTTGCTTCGAAGCGCCTTCATGAGCGACTGCTCTTCCTCTTTACCTATGTAGGGTTCATTAAAAGGGATATCCATTATAGAAAGTTTATTTTGAGTACCTGAAGATAAAAGGCATATAAAAAGCAAATTCGGCGCTTTATGCAATTAGATTCATCAAAAATATTATTAAGTTTCCAGCCATTTCAAATTAAAGTATACAATCGCCTTGGGAATTATCATAAGCCAGAGCATCCGCAATACCATACTCTCGTATTTGGGAGTTGCCCTGGGATTTGTCATTACAATCTGGATGTATCCCAATATATTGTCGCCGGAACAGTATGGCTTGACTCGTGTTCTGCTTTCGCTGGCCATGGTGTCAACCCAACTGGCCAATCTGGGTACTCAAAATACCATTATTCGCTACTTTCCACTTTTCCGGAATAAAGAAAAAAAGCATCACGGGTCCCTGTTCCTGGCCTTTCTGGTACCAGCTGTCGGCTTACTTTTGCTAACGGCTATGCTCTATATTTTTCGTCCCGAAATTACGCAATATTTCATCCAACGCTCAGAGTTACTGATAAGTTACTACTGGCTGATTCTGCCTCTGGCCTTTTTTATTCTCTTCTTTCACGTTCTTTCAAGCTATGTGCGCGCACTTTATGACACGGTGATGGCCTCCTTTTTGATGAATGTGGTCATTCGCCTGCTGGCCGTCCTTATCCTCATTCTATATCTGTTTGAGTGGATAACCTTCAGGCAGTTTATGGTTTCTTTCGTAACCACCTATGGATTGGTTATGATCTGGCTTTTGATTTATACCTTCCGGCAGTTTAAGGTCAGCTTAAAACCCAACTTTGGGTTTCTGCGCAAGCCATTGCTTAAAAGTATGGGCAATTACAGCCTTTTTGCTTTCTTTGGCGGGGTGGCCTCTATTCTGGTTAATAACATCGATATCATCATGTTGAGCTCTCTCGCCGGACTCAGTGAGACGGGCATCTATGCCATTGCCTTTTATGTTGGATCAGCAATCACCATTCCGCGCAGATCTGTTTATCAGATCTCTTCCCCATTGATTTCAGATGCGTTAAAAAATAAAAATTTCAAGCTCGTTAAAGATATTTATAGTCGTTCTTCTTTAAATATGGTTATCGCCGGCGGATTCCTTTTCTGCGGTATCATTGCCAATATTGACAACCTGATGGATCTGCTGCCGCCGGAATATGCCGGCGGAGCTTTTGTAGTCATGGTTATTGCCTCAGCCAATGTATTTGATATTGCAACCGGAATTAACGGAGCTATCATCTTAAACTCCAAATACTACCGCTTCGATCTGTATTCAACCTTATTTCTTATAGGGGTCACTATATTGCTCAATTATCTGCTAATACCCGTGTATGGAATACTGGGAGCTGCCATTGGTACCGGAACCGCAGTTATTCTGTACAATGCCATTAAAGTCTTCTACGTTTGGCTGCGCTTTTCTATGCAGCCCTTTGAACGCCAAGTGCTCTATGTTCTCCTCATCGGTGCGGCAACCTTACTCATCATCTTTCAAATACCGCTGCTGTTTAATACTTATGCGGATATTATCATTCGATCGATCATCATTTCAGTATTATACCTGATTCCTGTTGTCAGCCTCAACATCTCTGAGCAGTTTAACCAGCTTGTTTTTGATATATTAGGAACGGTTAAAACTACATTATTAGGAAAACCCTGAGATCTCTCATGAAAACCATCCATATACAACAGCCCGGAAAAAATTCCACCTTAACAATATCGGAAGCCCCCACGCCGGAACCCAGCGAGAGTGAAATCCTGGTGAAAATAAAAGCCACGGCCGTCAACCGGGCCGATCTGCTGCAGCGCACAGGCAACTATCCTCCGCCCGAAGGGGCTACCGAAATACTTGGACTGGAAATGTCCGGCGTAGTGGAAGAAGCCGGTGCCGACGTCAGCCAATGGCAAGCCGGCGACCGTGTCTTCGGCCTCCTGCCCGGCGGCGGTTATGCCGAGTACTGCACCATCCCCCAAGATATGGCTATGCCTATACCGGAAAGCATGGATTTTACCGAAGCTGCCGCTGGTCCCGAAACTTTTCTGACGGCTTTTCAGTCCCTGGACTGGCTGGCCAAACTTCAAAAAGAGGAAACGGTACTTATCCACGCGGCCGGCAGCGGTGTGGGCACTTCAGCTATCCAGCTGGCCCGGCAGCTCTTCGATGCCCAAATTATTGCTACCGCTGGCAAGCAGCACAAGCTGGATACCGCTCAGGAATTAGGGGCCGACTTTGCCTATAACTATAAAGAGCAAAATTATGCCAAGGAGATCATTAGTAACCTTGGAAAGGACTCTGTTGACCTAATCATTGATTTTATCGGTGAACCTTATTGGCATAAAAATATAGAAGTGCTGGCTATGGATGGCCGCGTGGTCTATCTCTCCTTCCTGGGCGGCCACAGGGTTGAAAATCTGAGCTTTGCTCCCATCCTGC
>DATGUX010000267.1:0-29692 GCA_035300985.1 Fodinibius sp. | reverse complement strand
GACCTGAATCTACTTTAACAAAGAATTGCTAATTGAAGTACTGTTTTATAATTAAAAATTTCTCCGGGCTAACTGTATAAAATCAGTTTTTTTGGAAAGAATCCCCGTAGCAACAACATTATTTGCTAAGTTAATCTTGGTAAATCCTTCCTCAAACAGAGGTTGAAAATGGCACTTATCTCCATAGTGTTAAACTATTTTCTAATTATTTTTGCCAATACTAATATAAACAGCTTAGCTGGTACCTATGGGGCAAGACTCCCAAGTATAAGCTTTCATATATTGAACTACTTGAATTCAAATTTCATTGCAGCTCGATATCAAGTCTTTCCTGCCATGCCTTGTAATTCTTCTTAATTTGATTATTATCCTCTTTGGGAGAATAAATAAGCTCATCACTGGCAGGCTTTTCCAGTTCTTTCAGATTCTGATATATCCCGGCTTGTAGGCCGGCCAGCAGTGCGGCTCCCATGGCAGAAATATCTTGAAGTCCAATATTTCGAACTTGGATTTCAAGCAGATCTGCCAGTTGCTGCATAACGAACCCGTTTTTAGAGATTCCGCCGTCCACATTCAATTCTTCCAACTCTATTCCAGCAGACTCCTTAACAGAATCCATGACCAGCTTAATTTGAAACGGTATTGATTCAAGGGCTGCCCTTATAATATGATTTTTGCCGGCTCCAAATGTTAGCCCCGCGATTACTCCCCGCGCTTCCATATCCCAGTATGGGGCACCTACACCACTAAACGCCGGAATCACACAAACCCCCTCTGAACTTTCCACCTGTTGGGCCATCTTCATAATTTCTGTGTTTTCTTTAAATAAACCCAGTTTATTTTTGAGCCACTCCAGCGTCGATCCACAACTAACAATAGCCCCTTCCAACCCATAGGCAATCCTGTCTCCTGTACTCCAGCAGATGGTACCGATGAGCCCGTCAACCGATGGGTACAACTCATCACCAGTATTCATCATAATAGAACAGCCAGTGCCGAGAGTGGCTTTGGCAGTTCCCCTGGAATAGCAACGCTCACCGAAAGCGGCTGCATGGCTATCTCCCATCATTGCACTTATAGGAACCAGATGACCAAGCAGTCCGGCAAAATCCGTTTCTCCAAAATCAAAACAGGAAGGAGCTACTTCTGGAAGAACCAAGGATTCCAATCCAAACATATCCAGCAGTTTGGCATCCCATTCAAGGTTTCTGATGTTAAACAACATCGTACGAGAGGCATTGGTGTAATTGGTAAGATACTGCTTTCCGTTGGTCAACCGGTATAACAGCCACGTATCGATAGTACCAAAATGAGCCTTTCCTTCTTTGATCTTATCTCGAACTGCTTCAACATTCTCTAAAATCCAAGATAGCTTTGTGCCTGAGAAATAGGGATCCACCGGGAGGCCGGTACGCCGCTTAATCTCAGTCTCCCACCCATTTCTTTTTAACTGTTTGCAGACCTCAACCGATCGCTTGCACTGCCATACCACTGCGGGAGACAGCGGTTCACCATCCTCACCCCAAAGCAGAAATGTTTCGCGCTGATTGGTAATTCCACATGTCTTGATTGAGGAGAGGCTGTGGCCTTTATTTTTGAACGTTTCAAGGCATTCACCAACCGATGTTAGCACAGTCTGGAAGATCTCTTCCGGTTCTTGCTCAACAAACCCGGGTTGAGGATACTGTGAATTTAATGAGGCACTTCCTCTGGCTATAAATTCCCCATATTCAGAAAAAACCAAGCTCTTAGTACCACTTGTCCCCTGATCAACAGTTAGTATAAAACTGTCAGTGTAACTCATTTTGTATCCTCCGCTTGGAATCTGTCAAGACCAACAGCGATTAATATCACTAATCCCTTTATCACCTGTTGCCAGAACGGTGAGACATTAAGCAACACTAACCCATTATTTAGTACACCAATTAATAATGCTCCCAAAACGGTTCCAATAATCGTTCCTCTACCACCGTACAGGGATGTACCGCCTATTACAACTGCTGCTATGGCATCAAGTTCATAGCCAAAACCAGCGTTGGGCTGCGCGGAATCCAGGCGTGCGGTTACAATAAGCCCACCAGCACCAGCAAGCAACCCTCCCAAAGAGTATACAATCATCTTCACCTTTTGGACATTAATTCCAGAAAGGTACGCGGCCTCTTCATTATCACCAATAGCATAGATATACCGCCCCAGCTTAGTCTTGTTAGTCAATATCATCGCAAGTCCCACCACTATTACAGTAATCCAGACCGGCATCGGCACCCCCAAAAACCAACCTGTACCGATGAAGGTGAATGGGTCGCCCAGACCAGTGATTGGAAATCCCCCAGTCCATAGCATAGTCAAACCACGGGCCATGGTCAACATAGCGAGCGTAGCTATAAAAGATGGGATCTTAAATTTGGTAACAGCGATACCATTGAACCATCCTAAAAAGGTGGAAACCAATAAACCCGCAATTATGGCTCCCATCACCGTAAATTCAATAAAGAGGTTAAAAACCGGTACTTCTACTCCATTCTGCAACAAACCTGCTGTAACAGCCCCTCCAAATGCCAGCACGGAACCAACAGAAAGGTCGATGCCCGCCGTTAAGATAACGAGTGTAAGTCCTACAGATATACAAACATTGACCGAGATCTGTCGCAGTACGTTCCATATATTTTCTGTGGTTAAAAAATTATCTGTCAGTAGTGCTAAAAGAGCACTCAACAGCAAAATAGCGATGAGTGACTGGAACTTTTGCCATGAAATACCTGGTAGCGTAAAATTCTGTTTTTCCATACTATCTATTGGGAATTGCTGCGTGCATTATCTTTTCTTTGGTTGGCTCAGAGCGGTCCATACGCCCACTGATAGTACCATTAGCCAGTACGAGTATTCTGTCAGAGAGGGTGAGAATCTCAGGCAACTCTGATGAAACAATGACAATTCCTTTGCCATCTTCAGCAAGTTGGTTAATCAGATCATATACTTCTCGTTTGGCGTTCACATCGATTCCACGAGTGGGTTCATCGAGAAACAAGATTTTAGGATTGGTAGCAAGCCATTTGCTTATGACTACCTTCTGCTGGTTACCGCCGCTTAGCTTATTGATCGGTTTTGTTGGAGAAGGGGTATCAATATTTAGCTTCTTAATGTAGTCCGAAACCATTTTACGCTCCTGTCTCTCGGGTGTAAAAATCCCCTGAAAACGACTGACCAGTGAGGCCATCATTAAATTTTTCGATACACTCATTCCCAAGAACAAACCTTGTGTTTTTCGATCTTCAGGAACCATCGCTATTCCCGCCTTTATTGCCTGCTCCACCGAGAAGATGGATGTTCTGTTTCCCCCAATTACAATCTCACCGTTAGAGTCCTTTGGAAAAGCACCGAAGACCCCTTCTAAAAGCTCAGATCGCCCTGCTCCCATCAGACCGAATATGCCAACGATTTCTCCACTATGGACTGAAAAATTAATATTTCGTATATTACAATCCCCCGTCTCCCGCTTCAGGTTCAGCTCGAAATTGGATACCCTAAATATCTCTTCCCCTTTTTGAGACTTCTCTCGACTGAATGCTTTGCGGGCTTCTCGTCCGACCATTCCTTTAATTATCCGATCCCTGTTAAATGTTTTGGTAGACCCTTGGTCTACAATCTCACCATCCCGCATCACTACGATCTCATCTGAAATTTCAAACAACTCTTCCAACTTGTGAGAAATATAGACTACAGCTCCCCCCTGTTTCTTATACTCACGGATGATATTAAAGAGTATTTCGATCTCGTTATCAGAAAGGGCCGAAGTAGGTTCATCCATAATTAGAATCTTGGCATCATACGAAAGTGCACCAGCGATCTCCACCAGTTGCTGCTGGGCCACCTTCAGGCTGGAAACTGGAGTGTCTGGGGCGACATCCATTCTGAGCATCTCAATATATTGCTCAGAATCCTCATTGAGGCGCCGCTCGTTAACAGTTCCAAGTTTCGTTTCAGGTTCTCTTCCCAAAAAAATATTCTCGGCAATCGTCAGATTAGGCAGTACATTCAACTCCTGCAGGATAATCGATATTCCAGCCTGTTGCGCCTGACGTGGGTTTTGGAAATGTATCGGCTTTCCCTGAAGCATAATCTGTCCCTCATAATCAGTGTGGACACCGGATAGAACCTTCATCAAAGTGGACTTTCCTGCCCCATTCTCCCCAATTAGAGCTGTAACCTTTCCAGGACTGATACTAAAGTTCACATCCTTCAACACAAGCGGACCCGAAAATGATTTCGAAATATGTCGGGCTTCCAGAATTGGCTTATGCTCTACTGACTCTGTCATTATTTTTCCTCCTCGATATCTATTTGAAGAGGTATTATTCTGAGAGAGTCGAGTTGGCGGGTTTCTACATCGATGGAGAGGGCTCCGGCAAATGATACCGAGCGTCCTGTCTCAGCTCGTTCCTCCAGGATGGGGACGATATTTTCCTGTACCAAATTGTTAATCTGAATTGACACCTCATTAAATTGAGTCATGTTCATAAACTCTCCGATATCAATTTGAGAGACAGCATTCCGCATTGTATTGCCAAATATAAAGCCCGTTGCCAGCCTAATCTTGCGCCCCTTATCCAGAACAACCACCACATCATCTTCACTTATACCCTCAATGGTACCCGATCCCTGTACCATAAAATATCGATAATCCGAGATACCGACCTGCTGTCCTCGGGCAGCAGTCGAGTCAAAACTCTGCTCCAATCGAGTCAGTAATTGAGATAAATTTACGGCCTCTTCAATCGAAACGGTACGTTGTTGTTCCCAAAAATTCTGAGCACATGCACCGGCTTCAAAATTCCCAGACTCTTTTTTTGTCCTTACCTTATCCAGATCTTTGATATTTATTGAATTGATGAGGACTATGACAAAGACAACCGTTGTAAGCCCACACTTTATTACTTTATTCATAGGAACTATTTGTACTCTTCAACATTCTTCTGAGTAACCAATTCCACGTCAATAGGAATTTTATTATCTATATCCTGATTACCATTCAGGTATTGATCAGCAAACTCCGCAACTTTGGTAGCAATCATTTTGGGGAACTGCATGCCGGTGGCAGCAATGTTACCTTCTCCTATAGCATTGATCACTATAGCATTGATCACATCAGTAGCACCGTCAAACCCAAATACTTTTACCTGGTCAGCCTTGCCCGCTGCCACCAGCGCTTGATACGCCCCCATTGCCATAGCATCATTTCCACAAAATATACCGTCGATTTCGGGATGAGCCTGTAAAATCGATTCAGTCACTTCCATCGCCTTATTCCGATCAAAGTCGGCGCTTTGCTGGGCCACCATTTCAAGATCCGGAAATTTATCGACTACACTGTGGAATCCCATCGAACGGTTCCAGGTGTTGTTATCCCCCACCAATCCCAAGAGCTCAGCATATGTACCCGACCGATTTAATTCCCGTACAAAATATTCGCCCAATTTCACACATCCCGAGAAGCTATCCGAAATAACTTGTGAAACTGCGGCGTCTTTCGAATTGATTTCTCGGTCCATACAAAAAGTAGGAATTCCTGCATCTTTTGCCATTTCTACATTCACCACCGACCCATCAGCATCCGTCGGATTCAACAGAATAGCATCATAATCTGAGGCAATAATATTCTCAAAATGCTCTGCTTCTTTAGCAGAGTTATTCTGAGAGTCAAAGATAGTGGCTTCGTACCCCATTTCACGGGCCTTCTCTGCCGCCGATTCTGCCAAAACCACAAACCACGGGTTATTCAATGTGGATATCACCACCGCCATTTTGGGCTTCTCATTTTCGGTAGGTTGCTTACTGCATGAAACCAGCAAAAATCCTATCAGGGCAAAAGTGAGATGTTCCATAACGTATTTACTTTTGTTTTCAGGAAGTCTATAGCTGTTTTTTTTAGTCCTTCAGCAGAGATTCCGTAATGTGTTAGAATATCATTTTGGGGCCCCGTCACCGTGTACTCATCGGGTATTCCCATCCGTTTAAACGGCACCGAAAAACCTGATTCGAGCAGATGTGCCGAACAAGCTTCCCCAAGTCCCCCGTTGATCATATGTTCTTCAACGGTAATAATGGCACCACATTCTTTTGCTGACTTAGAAACTGCTTTCCTGTCGAAGGGCTTAATGGTATGCATGCTAACAACACGAGCCTGAACTCCCTCATCTTCAAGCATCATAGCGGCTTGCATAGCGCGGTAAACCGTCTCACCATTAGCGATAAATGCCAAGTCAGCCCCCTTCCGAACGGTAATTGCTTTTCCTGCTTCAAAGTTTGTTCCATCATCATGAAGTGCATACATCGTTTTTTTTCCGAATCGCAGGAAAACCGGCTTGTCATGATGGTAAGCGAACTTTGTTGCTTCACGTGTTTCAAAATTATCCGCTGGCACAATAATAGTCATATTATTAATAGCTCTCAATACCGCAAGTTCATGAATAGAATGGTGGGTAGAACCCAGATCACCATAACTAACACCGGCGCTAATGCCCACAAGCTTTACGGGATGATCTGAATAAGCCACATCATTCTTAATCTGTTCCAGCGAGCGAGCTGTCAAAAAATAAGAAGGTGATATAGCAAATACTTTTTTTCCGGTTGATGCCAGTCCTGCCGAAATACCTACCAGGTTCTGTTCAGCAATTCCTACTTCTACAATCTGATCGGGGTTTTTTTCTACAGACGGCACCAACTTTCCAGACCCCCTGGAGTCACTGGTAGTTATCAAAAGGTCGGAATCGGTCTCAGCCAATTCCTCCAGCGTTTCGGCAAATACATACTGGTTCGCTCGTTCCTCTTCAAGACTTCTCATGTTCATTACTATCAGTTATTAAAAATCTTATGAAACTTTACTGAGTTCAGCTATTGCCTGTTCATATTGTTCATCACTGGGCACTTTATGGTGCCACTTGTAATTAGGGCATCCTCAAAAAGTCACGCCTGACTTGCCAGCGAATGCCGAAAGGTTCAGCACAAACAGAGTAGCTGCGATCCAGGTCTCGGAAGTCCCCTTGAGTTTGGCTTTAATCTGATTAAGTGAGAGGGCCTGTTTGGCATTGCCAATGCGCCCCTCGATGTGGTTGCGCTCGGCGTATTCTTTGCGCCGTTTTCTTTTTTGGTAGGCACTGAGTTTCTTCTTTGGCCCTTTGGGAGCGGCCGTCATACGAATGTTGTTCTCTGAACACCAGCTCCGGTTGGCGTTGGTATGATAGATCTTATCGCACTGAATAAGCTCCGGGTAGTGGCCGGTCAGCAGACGGTAGGTTTCGGCCTGATCTTGCAGGTCGCCCCCTTCATTATAGGCATCCCAGCTAATGGTCTGGTGGGTCAGGTACCCGCCAAACAGCGACAACCCTAGCTTGGCTCCAAACTCCACCCGCTTGCCCGATTTTCCGCGGACAATCGGGCGCACGTATGGCTGAGAGATGCTTACAATTCGGTCCGGGCAGCGACGGCTTCGCTCATCATACATCTCCCGCTGCTGGTTGTAGAGCGTACCGATGATCCACAACTGTCGCTGGTAGCGCCGGGCCAGTGGAAACCGCTGCCTGCCTATTAGATCCAGCATGCGGTCGATATGGCCCAGATTGCGCTCCACGCAGTTGAGCAAGTACCGCAGGGCCTTGCGCAAAGCGGCTCGGGAGGAGTTTTTTTTCTTGGCCTGGCTCAGATAGCGCTTGTGGGCTACCCGGCGGTAGGTGCGCGGTTTGACCGACAACTCGCCTTTGGTGAGCTCCCAGAGCTGGTCGATGATCACCTCGGTCTTCACCCGTGCCTCATTCACCAGCGACAGGTCGTTGGGATAGCGAACATACTGATCGGCGACCGTGGCGTCGATCTTGAGTTTGCCTTTGGGGGCCGGGGTCGGGGTATCCGGCCCGCCAGCGACCGCCTCGGAGTCCTCGCTGAGGGTAATCAGGGTCTGGGAAAACTCCGCGAAGGTCTCCTCGCCAAGCTTTTTGCGCAGCTCCACAAACAGGGTAGACGAAAACAACGGCTTGGGGCGGTAAGTGTCCAACCCCAGGAAAAACTGCATGTAGGGGTTCTCTGAGATGCTCAACAGCGTTTCCTCATCGGAGAGCCGAAGTTTATGTTTGATGATGAAGGCGCCGATGACCCAGCGGGGATTGGTGGCCCCGGCCCCCATATAGGGAGAAAACTTCTTCCGGTAGATCCCGGCCATCCGGTCCCACGGCAGCAGCGCTCCGAGCTGGATCCAGCGATTGCCCGGATCTAATTCGAGTTGGCAAAGATTAGAAAATTCCTCAAATTGAGTTTGATACTGAGAAGTGTAATTTATCATATGCAAGGTTATTTTCCTTAAATGTAGGAAATCCCTGCATCATATCCTGCAAAATATTGCTATAACTTGTTGATAATACGTAATTTAGATTGGGTCTGAGGAAGCCCTAATTACCTTCAATGAAACTAATTCCCTTGCCTTTAATGGTATGAGCAATCACCATGCTGGGTTTATCTTCTTCAAACGGAGCACTTTTGAAAAGCTGTTCCATCTCATACAGGTTATGACCATCAACTTCTCGAACATGCCAGCCAAAAGATTCGAACTTCTCCTGCAATGGCTCAATATTGCACACATTGCTAACCGGGCCCGTAATCTGAAGTTTATTGTAGTCGACAATAGCAACTAAGTTATCCAGCTTGTAATGAGAGGCTGCCATCAATGCTTCCCAATTTGATCCTTCGGCAAGTTCGCCATCACCAAGAAGTGTATAAACTTTGTAGGGAACCTTATCCATTTTACCGGCCAGTGCTATACCCACACTCATAGAAAGGCCGTGCCCAAGTCCACCCGTATTGTGCTCCACTCCCGCCACTTTTCGCGTAGGGTGTCCTACATAGTGAGACTTGTATTGTGAAAACGTATCAATATCAGCATCAGGAAAGAAGCCCTGATCTGATAAAGTTACATAAAGAGCTTCAACTGTATGACCTTTGCTTTGGATGTATCGGTCACGATTTTTGTCACCAAAATTTTCAGGTGATACATTCATAACACTATTATACAGAACATTTAAAATGTCAATACAGGATAGGCTGCCGGCAGTATGACCAGCCCCTGCATTTTTGATACAGGACAAAATTCGTTTTCGATAATTAGCAGATTTTTTTACCAGATCTACTTTCCTGCTCTTGATTTTAGCCATAACAAATATTCTTATTTCTGTTGATTTGAATTATGATTATGAACTTCCCAGCCGAGATAATTTGATACTGCCTCTTCTAATATTGCTGAGGTTTGGGATGCATTCATGACCACATGGTGTTCAAAACCATTATTACATATAAAATGCATCAGCTCCTGCAGATTAGGAATACTGGCCACAGCCCTTGTCCCAAAGGTATTCAGCGGGTCGTCAGTGAGTTCACCTTCACCAAAGTAGGCCCGAATTGTGCCCTTATTGTCATCGGTAGAAAGCCGGCCAAACGTTAGCTCCGAAGCAGGAGTGCGTCCTTCCAGTGCCCCACAGTATTTTCTTCACCAACGTCATTTCCCAAAATGGGGGCTGTGCTGAAGGTCACATCCGGCAGGAAAGATTTGGCCCAGTTTCCGCAATGGAATAGCACACACTTTTCTTCATCATCCGCGTAGTTGTTATTCCAGTCCACCAATGCACTAGGGCTGTCTGAAGCCAGCTGCATAGCATACATTGTTAGCGTTCCCGTTACATCTACCTCACAGGCGCTTGGCAACATATTCTCACTCATCATTGACATGCTGGTGCAAACGTTACAGCCATAGTTTTCCTGCACTGAGGTCCAGCATTGTATAGCAGTGGCATCCAGCTTATGCTCATCTACAAAATCCTGGAGTACGATATCCAGTTTGGCAATCTGTTGCAGGCTTTCCTCTGTGGTCAAGCCTGTATCGGAATATTCCTTAATCTTCTCAATCGTATTCTTAACCTTCGCATCGGTGGATTCAATCTTTTCTGCTTTCCCAAGAATTTCCGAAAGGTCAGCCGTCACAACACTGATATTATTACGTTCAAGTATCTTCTCGCTATAGCGGACGGTGTTAAAAGCCGCCGGACGTGCACCAATAGCACCAATACGGATACCACTTAAACCGTTAACCACCTTGCAGACCTTAACAAACCTTGCAAGATCATTTTTGAAGGTCTCTGATTCAGGACGATCTACATGCTTCTCCGTCAATGTAAACGGTATACCATATTGGTACAAATTATTGCAGACTGAAATCTTTCCGCAGTAGGCATCGCGGCGACGGGCTACATCCATTTTATCCAGATCGTCGGAGTAGGCCATAATCAATACTGGAACATCCAAGCCCGACAGTCGGATGGTATCAGCAATGCCCTTTTCGTCTCCAAAATTCGGTAGTACTACCAGAATCCCTTCTATTTCGTCCCAATGTCTTTTAAAAAGATCGGCACATTTCTCGGCATCCCGGTACGTTTCAACGTCACCGAGCTTGGTTTCTTTCTCATCCAGCATTACACTGCTGATACTCATCTCATCCAACAAATCTTGTATCTCTTCCCGAGCATCACTGACTAACTGATCAGGAAAAAAGTTTCGATTTCCAAAAATTACGCCTAATGTCGTTAGTTGATTATCCATATGTTTTAAACTGTTCTATTCAGTATATCTCACTTTATTCTATAATAAAGCAATTGCGGATTTCTTTACGTTTTTCATCTTTTTTCAAGACAATTCCATTCACAATTATAATCTCTGCACATTACATTAAAATGATACAAAATTTAAGGCAATGTATAAATATTTTTTATCGAATATGTATTCCGTAAGCTATTACCTTATATATTCATCATACTGCGGCAGATACAGATCTTCCAAGTTCTACCTGGAAGTTTCAATTCGAATATTTGCCCTGGATAATACAGCGCTCTATACGTTCAGCAAAATTCCACAAGAAATCTTCCCGCCATCGGCTCACAGTTTTAGCACCTATATGCCCATCTTCAATAAACTGTTCTGCCGGATCATCAGTCCACCAGTTAGAGTACTCTTCAGACGGGTGGTCTGCGGCAGCAGGTGATACCATAACCGCGGTAATTCCACCCACTTTACCGTCAAGCGAGGGTACATTGCTTTTAATCTCAAAATCATAGGGTTCCGCTGATTTTGGAGAGAAGCGGAAACGCACTGTCCCGTCCCCTGGAAAGTATCCCCCGAGTGACTGGTTAGTGACCTCCAGCGATGCTTTAGGGTTATCCGGCAGGTCGGTTCCCAGTGGAAGCACTAATTCCATAATGCCAAACTCCTGAATACTGTCTGCTTTGCTGGGGAGCTTATCAAACTGGTAATAAGGTCGATCCCAGGCACGTACGAATTTACCTCCCCAGCTGGGCTGTGACGGATCCTCAGGATTCCCCTTTAGAAGCCAGGCCACCGAGGGCGTGTCGCCCATCTTGATCTCTCCGCCAAGCTGCGTAGCAAAAAAACTGCCAAGCGCTCCCTTGCCAGCCACATATTTCTCGACAAAAGCCGAGTTACTCCACTGTCCCTCCTGGTTCCCTCCGACAAACCAGCCACGATAGGCGGCATTGGTCTCAATAATATGTAGTTTGGGATAATTGTTAACAATATATTGATAGGCATCGGGACTCCATTTCTTGTTGGGACCGCCAATCCAGTACACTCTCAATTTGGGCAGAATATCTGGTGCATCGTGCAGGGCCTGGGCAAGATCTTCAATACCACCCCATACCAGAACATGTAGCGGCCGGGGGTCTTCTGCTCGCGCCCGTTTAATAATCAGGTCAGAGCCTTCTGTGGATGCCCTGTACCCTTGGTATCCAGCACGGTCAATGGCTCCCTGCTTTGTAATTGACCGCAGTGAATCGGGAGAAGGATATCTGTCGGAGTAACTTTTAAGATTAAGATAATCTTGTTCATAATAATCGATTACTTCGAGGATATCGGCTTTCCGTCCGGGTCCATATGGCGAAGAAATCAATCCTTCAATATCGAGCACATCCGCATATAGAAGCAGGTGAACCATGGACTGGAAATCATCTGGATCGGTTCCTCCGATATCTGTTGAGATAACTATCCGGTGCCGCTCGCCGTCAAGAGCACCACTATCGCTAATTGTTGCTTTTTCCTGAGTTGTTTCTTCAGCACAGCCAATAGTCAATGCAATCATAGCCAATGCCAAAAGCGTCTGCCATAATGCGTTCCAGTCAGTCATAATCCTTACTTTTTGATTTATGAATAGATTGTCAAACTTCAAATTTATTTACTCGGATGAAACATCAACAATCACGCGCTGATATCGTGTAAGTCGAGGCTCCCCGTGATCTGTCACAGCCAGCATAATGTGCATGGTCCCTTCCCTAAAGACCCGGTTAGTTGGAACCCAAAACGACGCTTTGGGACTGTTTGCATTATTAATTTCTATAGGCTGCCCAGTGCGTGGTTTGGCCATCGAAAATGTACCAGCCTCTCCATAGTAAAACCACTCGTAAGTTAATTCATCACCATCAGGATCTGTAGATCCTTTGGCACTAAGCTCGACTTTCTCGCCCGGTTTTGCTGTTAGGGTTTTGGAATGAGCAATTATCGGTTCAGGGGGATGATTACTCTCGTCATATGATGTGATCGTCCAATCCATCCGGGCAGAAAAGTCGTTTTGATAAGCCGACCGCCAACGCCAGATAGTGGCTTTATTCGTTGTATGCCAGTTCCCATCTACACCCATGATTTCATCCTTGGCATCAGTCCAGAATGGTCTTGTCTCAGGATGAAGAAAATATTTCTTCGTCCGAGGCGTATAATGCTCATACCGGCCTCCCCAACTACCCCAGTTCGGATGGTCCACATTCCCAAGTCCATTATCGATAAGATATAAGAAACTGGGGCTATCGCCTTCCATTAAATATTCGGTATGAGGATACTGTGCCCCCAGGGGACCTTTGCTGCGAACATGGTCATCAAGCCAGGGATTGTCTACGATAGAATAGTCGGCGCCGGCAAAACGGCCCCAGAATTTGTCACCACTTATCCCACTCCAGGTGCCAAAGTGATAAGCACCACCTGAGTGAAAGCCCGGGCTGGCAATATAAAACAGGTTAGAAAATGTTTTTCGGAGCCAAGGTCCACTATTATCTTGATCTGAAATCGTGTACACACGCAGTTTAGAAACAAAGCTTACCAGCTCTTCAGAAGATCTTTCATTCTTGACTTTCCAGAGTGCCTGGGCCAATACATTCGGCCCACCCCATACGAGCACCCAGACCGGACGTGGATCATCCTTATCCACAACTTCAATAATCCGCTCTGAACCAGGCGAGTCCTTTGCTTTACCAACCGCATCCATGCCATATTCTGGAAGACCTTCCCTGACAACAGAAAGCAGGTGGTCCGCCGAGGGATACCCCCATTCATGCTGCAGGAGATTATCTCGCACCTTGCCGTATGCATTTACGATCTCCCTGATACGCCAGGCCGCAGTTTCATCACTTTGGTGAATGGACGTTGTAGCAACTAATCCCTCAACATCCCACTGATTACTGTAAAGAAGAAATCGAACCATCGATTGGGCATCATCAGGTTCATTTTCAATATCAGTAAGAACAATAACACGTGGTTTCTGTGCCAACGAGGTAGAAATACTAATTAAACAGATTGAGAATAGAAGTGTAACACGAGCAATCAATTTTAGCATTATACTATGTGAAATTAGAATTATGGAAAAGTGTTTGGATATACCATCCTCATTTGGGCTGCAGATATCTATTATAAACCTCTTGCCTTGGTCTTACAATGCAATTCAGGTACTTTTCGAGCATCATGTCCCCATCATTAGCCATTTTATTCCTGTCCTTAGAATTATTGGAATACAGACCATTCTTTTTCCCAGCTGTTGGGCATCCCACCTCGATCGGTATCAACTGTAGGGTAATCACTCTATAACTCCAGGCTGCTGCCTCTCTATTCCTCAAACGATCATTATTCGGTGACAACACAAAAATATCAAACTCGTCAAGGAACATATCCATAGCCTTCAGATTTATTTAAATACGCTCGATCACACGCGGAGCAAGGCAGTGAGGAGCTACTTGTGGCTCAGCCGACAAAAATATGAGGTATCTTAGCCCTTGTAATTAACTTTACAATACTCAATATTTTCCCAGTTCATTTTTACTCCAACAAGAATTCTAATAGTATCTACCTCTTAACATTTTTGATGTTATAAAAAATTCAGCAATTTGCATAAATATTTTTTAAAGTATATATATTCTTCCAGTTCTTAATAGCCCTCCAAGGGGTTTCATAATTATAATTTAAAACAGCTCAAGGAGGTTATTCTAAATGATACCTTGCATCATACTGCTTGTACATATAAATTAAATGTCAATAAATTGAATAAATATTCATCATTAATATGCTATCCAAATCAAAGCTTCGGCTTATTACTAAAGTTGCTCAGCTCTATCATGAAAAGGGCTATTTGCAAAAGCAAATAGCCGAGGAGCTTCATCTTTCGCAGGCTACTATTTCACGACTCTTAAAAACAGCGGATAAACAAAACATTGTCAAGACATCAGTTTCTATACCAGTTGGAGTATATAGCGATATGGAAGAAGAGATCGAAGACAGATATGGCTTGAAAGAAGTAGTCATTGCCGATGCTCCTTCAAAATCTAATGAAGAAATACTCAGAAGTATTGGCAGTGCTGCATCATACTACTTAGAAACCACGCTCTCAGAAAGTGATATAATTGGTATCTCTTCATGGAGCACAACATTGCTGGCAATGGTTAATGCCATGCAACCGATCAGTAATGTAAAGAACACCAAGGTTGTGCAGATACTGGGCGGCATCGGTAATCCTGCTGCTGAAACACATGCCAGCCATATGATTAAACGACTTTCCTCTTTGGTCAACGGAGAAGCTATTTTTCTTCCAGCTCCAGGAGTTACCCCAAAAGGCTCACCTCCCGAAATTTATATGCAAGATGAGTATGTCAAAAAAGCGGTAGACATGTTTAGTAAAATATCCTTGGCACTGGTTGGTATAGGTACTCTTGAGCCTTCTAAACTGTTGGCCAACAGTGGGAATATTTTTTCTAAGGAGGAACTCAATGAGCTCGAAGATAACGGTGCTATTGGGGACATATGTTTGCACTTTTTCGATGATAAAGGTAAAGCACTTAATACCTCCCTAAATAAACGTGTGATAAGTATGTCTCTAAAGCAGATAAAAACCGTGGAACGTTCTGTCGGTATTGCTGGTGGTAAACGTAAAGTCAATGCTATTAAAGCCGCTCTTAAGGGCAATAACATTAATATTTTGATTACTGATCAATATACAGCGGAGGACATTCTCAAATAACCACCTCCTTCTTCCAATTTGGCTACTAATCCGCATTACGCCAACTCCCCTTTGTTTCTAACAAAAACAAGTTATAGGGCACTAATTGCCCATCAATTGCCTTTTTTCAGACAACGTATCATAATTGTTGACGGGATCGGACCAGTCGATACTGGTCGTGGGATTCATCCCGTTTATATACATTTCAATATTGGTGTACCCGTCATTATTGATATCTTCGTTAGCATCAAAACTATTTGGGTTAAGTCCCAAATGCTCGTACTTCTTTTCATACTTGTCGGGCATGCCATCTTCATCGGAATCCTGATAAGAGGTTCCCTCATATTCGGGATAACCACCGACCTGGCTGGGATCTACGATGATACCTCTCTTGTAAGAATCGGGCGCCAAGCGGCGATGCCCATATTTAATATCCACGATCTCTCCTTCGGTGTTATTTATTTTGCCGGTACGCACCTGCTTGATCACCCGCTTATCTACCGGGTCTCGTGTGGGCATGGTAGCACCTGCATGCTCCAGCACATACTGGTAAGCCTCCTTGGCGGTTCGAATAGTCACATTACCTTGCAGTGCAGTCGGTCGTTTCATCCGGATATAGCTAAAATAATCCTTAGCCTCTTCATGCGACATATCATCAATTTGGATGCCGCCGGCCCAGTTATTTTCGGTAACTTCAGGAAATCGTACCACATGGTTTCCGCTGGCGTATGTACGCCCCCAAGCTAAAGAATCTATGGCTCCCTGTTGTACTTCCAAAATACGATGTGCAGAGGACTCATCCATTGGTGTGATCGGGCCTGGCTTATAGTAATTGTTGATTATGTTATACAGGGAACGATATCCTCCTCCATCAACAGAGCGGTTCCACCAGTTGAACAATACATTATTTATCAGATTAAAATCTCCCCACATACCGATAGATGGGTTTCGTGAGATGTTATTAGCCCATAGATTACGAATAAAAGTTGAATTAATTCCTCCTATGGTACTTCCGAAGCCATGGCTGTAGGGATTAAGTGCTTCTGAAGAGATTGAATTCTGAATTGTTATATTGACCGCCGGGAGTTTTTCCTCTTCAGCGTCGGGTCCGGGTCTAAAGATATTTCGGTACAGAGAAAGGTTCTCATCAAGTCCCCAGCTGGCCGACACATGATCGAGGATAATATTTCCGACTCCGGGCCCCCGTGCCCCAAGAGCATCATCCTGTCGGGCGGGATCCGTTACGCCACGACGGAAGCGCATATGACGAATAATGACATCGTGGGCATTAATTTTAACGGAGGCACCCGCCACACAAATGCCATCGCCCGGAGCTGTTTGTCCCACAATGGTGACATACGGCGCCTGGATCGTTATCGGTTTTTCAAGCTTGAAGATTCCGGGCACGTTAAATACCACCGTTCGTGCTCCAGCCGCCTCAAGGGCTTCACGAAGCGTACCAGGACCGCTGTCAGCCAGGCTGGTAACTACGTAAACGTCACCGCCGCGTCCACCAGTCGTAAAGGCTCCGCCGCCTTCGGCTCCTGGAAATGGGCCGGTACCGAGGCGTAAGGCACATACGGACGTCCATTGCGCGCCTGTTTCATTACGATGGGCTTAACGGCCTGCCACACGCTGTCCTTGTGAGCCTGAAGTTTCTGCTCAATTTTAGATGCTTCATCTGCAACCTCATCTGGTATATTTTGAGCAACAGAAGAAGAGATGATTCCGGTTAGTATTAAAATTATAAGTGTCAAAAAAAATGAGAATCTAAATCGATTAGAAAATATCATATCTGGTTGGTGATTTTGATATTCAATTGGATGATTTTATTCTTTGTGGCAATAAAAGTTTATGATGTCAGGCCTTAACTCGCTGCTGAAGAAATACTTTCGGTAGTTATCTCATCACCGTTTATCCGTACATTCTCGAGCTCAATATTCTCTGCATTCTCGACCTTTGTTGGCGTCTCAACCCCATCGATATCTGTGTTAACAATACGAATATTTTGGACGGGCGATTCCGGGTAAGCCCTGATCACAATCCCATACTGTCCACCATTAGTGACGGTTAGATTCTTAACTGTCACATCACGAACAGTGGGCATAAAGTCTCCGGGATCCCCGTAAAACATGTTGATCTTTATAGCAGCCTCTTTGAACTGACCGACCTCCACATTCCGCATATTTATGTTCTCAATTACCCCACCACGTTTTGAGCTGGTTTTTATCCGGAGGACCCGCTCCAGATTGGGGCTGTCCATGGTAAGATCCTGGGCAAACACATTGCGTACGCCGCCGGAAATTTCGCTACCCAGTACTACGCCCCCGTTGCCATCTTTCATCTGGTTATTTTCAATAATGATATTTTCGGAGGAGATTCCGAGACGACGGCCATCCTGATTGCGGCCCGATTTTATGGCGATACAGTCATCACCGGTATCAAAGTAGCTGTTTTTGATCCATACATTTTTGCTAGACTCGGGATTCACCCCGTCATTATTCGGACCGAGCGACTCAATTCTGATATTATCAACTGTTACATTCTCGCTTAGCACGGGATGTATGTTCCACATCGGAGAACGTTTAAGAGTAACACCGGAGACCAGAATGTTTTTGCTCCTATAGAACTGCACAAAATTGGGCCGAAGCTCAAAACCCGGGCCAAACTTACGGTCATAAATAGGTACTTCCGCCTCATTCATCTTGAGCAGGCGGTCCCGGTCATCATAGCTGTGGGCCCAATTCCACCAGTGATCCTCGCTGGCGTTCCCATCCAGTGTGCCTTGTCCTGTAATGGCGATGTTTTTTTGTTCATACGCGTAAATAAAGGAAGAGTAGTTCAGGTAATCCATTCCCTCAAATCGCGAGAGTACCATTGGGAGGTAGTCTTCGGGATTGCGACTAAAAAGCAACGTTGCCCCCTCTTGTAAATGCAGATTGATATTGCTGAGCAACTGAACAGCTCCCGTTAGAAAAATTCCTTTGGGGATTACCACCCGACCTCCACCCTGTTCATAACAGTCTTGAATCGCCAGGGCAACGGCATCCGTATTCATGGTTTCACCATCTCCAACTGCACCGTAATCCGTAATGAGGCAGTCGCGGTCTTGAAAAGTCGGGGGGTTAATTTTTGCCTTTATCTCATCCAGTTGTGACCATGGGCTGTTATTCTCAGAATCTGTATGAGCGGCACATCCATGCAGTAATAATGTTAAAGCAAGTATAGCACATGGTAAAAGTCGTAGTAATTTATCCGATAGCTTCTCTTGTTTCATTATACTGTCAGTTTCAATTTACTTCCTGAGTTTAAATATTTTGGGCTATTCCTTACTACTTGTTCTTATACCCCGGTAGCGGGGAAACTCATCTACAAAATCTTTCTAAATAATATTTGCAATCAAAAAAATTATTTTTCCGGCAGAGGTACAGTTACGGGGCCAAGGGAATCAGCTTGGTGAATCAGTTGCTCGTCGGCCCAAATTCGCAGTCCCGCTCCCTTACCAAACTTACTCCCGTCACGGTCCCAAGCTATCGCGAGCCTGTGACCATGATAATGGACATCCTCAAGGGCAAACCAATCCCACTTTTCTTCGGGAATCAGCGGATTGACCTGAAGAGTATCATCAGCCCTCGGCCGCAATCCCACCAGCCCGGCAATCACCAGGTCTGCAAATCCAGAGTGGTTATAGTAACGACTGCGAGGATTGTCTCCGTGCAGCCAGTAACCGTTAATCTCGTCATGATATTCTCCGATATACGGGTGACCATTTTTTTTGTGGGCTTTGGCATAGGTCTTCAGCTCGCGGAAGAAATCTTCCTTGTTCATAGGGTGGTTCTCATAATTATTCAGCAGCCGGCCTAGCCCTTTAAGGGTTTGGGTGGTGGCAAACGGCCATACGGCCCCATCCCACTCAGAGGTACCGACTCCGGAGCTGCGGAACTCCGGGTGACGACGTTCGGCGGTGGTGAGGCCCATCGGAGCATCAAAGCCTTCGGGATTCCGAAGCTGGCGCCATGCTTCTCCATAAGCGGTACTGTCTGCCGGCAGCCCGAAGTACCACGGAATAAACCCAATCGCCTCCCGCGCGTCATCAAATTCCCCGTTGGGATGAAGTACTTTAAAAAATTCTTCTTCTGGGTCCCAAAGATTCTCCTGGACTTGACGCTGCAGACGATCAGCGCGCTGGTTGTAAACGGCTTTAAGACTATCTACACCAATCATTCCTGCAATATTGGCGATTGCTTTAGCATTGCCGTACATATAGCTGTTAATGGTTGGACGGGCGTTCTTGTCGGTCCGTGAGCCACTGATCGACTCTTCCATTGCATCCCGAACGTCGTACTGCCAGTACATGCCGTTGGGTAACTGTTTTTCGCGCTGCCATTTTAGGTAATCTTTATCAAGCTCTTTAATCAATGCCGTTACAAAACCCTGATCCTGGTTGACCAGATACCGATTATAGATCGCATCAGCGGTCCATTGGCTGTATTTATGCATGTACGATTCCTCTGCATAATCTTCCCACACCAGCCAAAAAATTGTGTACTGATCCATGTAGGATGAGTTGGCCAGCCAACGGCCCTCATACAGGTGATGGCCCAATGCTGAGCTGATCGTATTGAAATGCCCGTCGTGGCCGACCGGGCGGATGAACTCGGTCAGTACAAAGCCGGCCGGGGTCTGCTTGAGATGCTTTCGGAAGGTCCACCAGCGAAAGTAGTAGATCTGCTCAAGCGTTGAATCGGGAGCCTCGAATAAGGGGACGTTAGCTGCCAACCAGTCGGCTGACTCTGCATTTGATATATAGTTGATCACTCCCTCTTTATTCATCCGGTTAAAATAGGAGACGTGCTCTCGCAGGACCTGATCCGGAACTAGGAAGGTAGTGGAATCCTCGGTATTATTAAAAATACAACTCGTTAGTAATATACCTAAACCGATAGTAGTAATTATGTTCAACTTCAGCTTTTTAGTATGGAGGCCCATAATTTTTTTTAAGAATCCTTTTTTTGTTTAATATTTTCAATACCGTGGAGCTGCTTACAGATCCTGAATCCTACATGATAACATGATTTGTCTGGCAGGAAAATGGTGAACTTGACCCACCCTCTTCCCTCTATCAAACAAAAGTCTGATAAATTTGTAAAACATCAATTTAAAGAGGGCTTTGATTTACGCGCCCTTTCCGGGTTTTCTAAATTTTGAGGGTTTTTATTTTTTTGAAACAGCTTAAATAAGCGTTAATCATGGTAATATCTTGTTTTTTGTCCAAAAAATCGGATGAAGTGGCCTTTTCAGCCACTCTCGGGCATACCTCTCCCATCAGAGAGCAGAGACCGGGGTAAGATTCGGATCTTTTTTAGCCCAGCTGATGTTGCGCTCAATGTTCCAGCAGATGGCAGCCAGGGCAAAGCGGGCTTTATTGCGTAGTTTCGTTTTGGCCTTAGCCACCCGCATCCCATAGCGGTTTTTGATCGCCGCAAAGGGATGCTCCACGTAGCGCTGCACCCGGCGCTTGCCGGTGTTACGGGCTTTTGGGGCTACGCTCATTGGACTATTTCTGTAGGCTTTGTCCAGGATGCCGTAGTAGGTTTCCTCCTGGCGGCACCGGGTTTTAAGATCTTTTGGCGGATAGGCCTTGTCGCCGAATATTGCCCGTTGGTCTAAGGGTAGTCCGGAAAACCGACGGAAACTCAGGCGACCGATGAGGTGATCCTCCAGTTGGGGGTCGCTGAGGGGATAAAGGTGCCCCAGAAATAGCCCACGGATCATCCATCGCACAGGCTTACGAGGTTGCCCGCCTTGTGGTCTGGTTTTGTAAATCCGGCAACCTATCGCGTAGAGAGGTTCCCAGTCGATCCACTTGGCGATTTCGCTGAGCCGCTCGGTCGAACGCGACACCTGGCCGGATTGGGTAGCCCACTGATCGAGAATACTGAGTTGCTGGCGTTTGTCTGACATTATACCGTACCTTATCATTGAAAACTGTGGCGTGTTCGGCGAAACCTACAAATTATCACTGGAACTACTAAGTTAAGGGGGCTGCAAAGCTATCAAAAATAGAACCACCTACAGTAGGTGAGGATTAGCTACTTGACATTTTCCTTTTTTATAGGTGTTAAGTGTAATCACTCATAAGCAGGATTCTGAGGGTAATTCCCACTGTCCAAGGACAGGGCACTCTGGGGAATAGGCCGGAGTATTTTATAATTACCCCCAGCCCCCTCAAAGGGGTTGGAACCACTTTCATTTAAGGATTTTATCTGTGGGTTATACTCCTTTGTTCGCTGCCTAAGCATACCGGTTCGCTTTAAGTCAAACCACCGATGACCTTCGCCGGCCAATTCTCTGGCTCGTTCATCCAAAATGAATTCAAGAGTTACATTTCCCGGATTAATGAGCATATCTGACTCATGCCCGAGCATAGCGGCTCTTCTTCGCACTTCGTTGATCCTATTGGCAGCAGTAGCATTGTTGCCCATCTTAAAATAGGCTTCTGCTGCAATGAGATATGTTTCTGCCAATCGGGAAATAAAAAGGTCATGGGTATAGTTGACGTCTCCCGTCTGAACCCGATCAAATTTCATCAAAGAAGGGTAGTCTTCCTGGTTATTGCCATCCCACCAGTGAGAACCGGCAGGTACTATATCGGTTTGACTACGATTTTCCGGATCTTCAGCCCTCCATTCAGTGGTATCAGAAATCTGCTCATCCGTCCGGGGGAAATAATATACAATAGGCGAGCTTTCAGGATTCAGGATAGCACCGGCATACGGCGACGTTCGTACATTTCTGAAGGTCCCTTCAAAACGGTTGTCGTACTCCCCAAAGATGGTAAATAGATATTCTGTGGGATGGAGGATATTCTTCTTTGACACTCCTTCACCGGCTCCCTGAATAAGCGGCCCCCACGGATAATCCCAGTTATGCCTACCTCCATTGAGCAGCGAACTTTGATCGTATTGTATAGAAAATATAACCTCGTTGTTGACATCATTCTGGTATTCAAAGATCTCACCATAAGGAACAGAAAGAGCTTCCCCGCCGATAGCTTCATCGGCATAGGTTGCAGCATTTTCAAAATCCGATACTTCTCCAAACTCTTCATATCCACGCGTCAGATAAACCTTGGCCAGCATATGCTGAGCTGCCCGACTGGTTATTCTCCCCTGGTCGGAATGTGATTGTGGTATTTCTTCTATCGCTGTTTCCAGCTCAGATATGATAAACGTATAAATATCGCTTACAGGCATCCTTTCAAAATGGGTTACCGGTTGATCCACCATGCGTTTCACCAGGGTGGCATCCCCAAATGTCTGCACAAGCAAAAAATAATAATACGCCCTTAAAAAGCGGGCCTCTCCTACGCGAGAGTCCAGCTCTTGAAATGGTTCGGTTTTATCCTGGTAATGTAGAGCCGTATTGGTGACCTGGATGCTTTCATAAAGTGTTTTGAAAAATTCGCTCACTGTGGGACTGCCAGGCGTCAGAGAAAGATATGTCGTGAGCCCCTGGGGTGCATCTTGATGGGTGCCAAAGAATAAGTCGGTTCCCGCTGAATACATATATGGAGACTGGCGTACCTCCCGGAGCGTGGTATAACACGAGTTAATTAACGATTCATAACCCCGTTGGGTAGTATAGAAATTCTCTGCAGTAATACTTGATTTATTTTGTTCTGACAGGAAATCAGAACAGCCGCTAATCAATAGCAGAGATGTAAATCCGAATAGATAAAAAAAGTTTTTCATGATCCTCAAAATGTAATATTAGTACCTAATTGATAAATTCTGAAAGACGTGGAATTAGCCTGAGCACCGCTTACGCTTGCTCCGGCCCATTCGGGATCAAAGCCACTATATTTTGTCCAGGTAAAGGGATTTAAAATATTCACATACAATCGCATATTTTGGATACCTATTTTATCCAGGAGCGATGGATGCATGTCATATCCCACCGTAATATTTTTCACCCGCACAAACGAAGCATCCTTATTAAAGCCGGGATATCCATAATCTTCGGCATCTTCTCCCCAGTACTGGCCCTGATAAGCTGGTTGAGGATATTGATTGCTATACCTGGCCTCCGTATATGGATTCTCCCGCATGTAATACGGCACATCTAAAATTTGCTTGCTGTTAAAATCGGTAAACTCTTGATGGAAATCACTAAACAAGAATACACCCTGCTTTGTATAAAGCGTTGCAGATAGATCCCAGTTTTTATAGTTGAATGTTGTTGAAAAACTGCCCGTCCATTTGGGCTGCGGAGAGCCAAGTACTTTCATATCGTTATCGACATCAATTTGTCCATCTCCGTTTAAATCCTTGACCCGGGCGGTACCTTCCAGTTGTTGCTGTTTTTCATTGGCTAATGCATCCTTTTGCCATATCCCGTCAAACACCATGGCATAGACAACATTGACCGGCTCTCCAATAAACCAGCGATTGGCTACGTCATCCTCTTTGCCACCATAGAGTTCTACAATTTCATTCTGATTAGTTGAAAACATAAAACTGGTTTGCCAGTTAAAATCACTGCTCTGTATATTTTGCGTTGTCAATTCAATCTCCAATCCTTTATTACTTACAGAACCGATGTTGTCCATCATGCTGCCCCAACCAGTAGGGACGGCGAGTTTCCTGGAAAGCAATAAATTTTGGGATAGCTTGTCATATACATTAGCCTCACCCGTTATCCTATTCTGGAACAGGCCAAAGTCGAGCCCCAGGTTCCATTCTCTCGTACGTTCCCAGGTTAACCCTTTATTTGCAATAGCATTGGGCCGAAACCCTGTTGCCACCTCTCCATCCCAATCATAGTATGTTTGATTGTTTACCGAAAATTGAGTGACATAGGCCGGGATATTATTATTGCCCGTATGACCATAGCTAAGGCGCAACTTTAAATTGGAAATAGCAGCTGTATTTTGGACAAAATCTTCTTCCGAAATTCTCCAGGCAATAGCCGCAGAAGGAAAAAATGCCCATTTGTTACCGGGAGCTAATTTGGATGACCCATCCCATCGACCAGTGGCCGTCAATAGATACCGGTCCTCATAATTATAGTTTAACCTGTTGGTAAGGGACATCAAGGTGCTCTTCTGATAATGGCTGGAGGTATTCAATGATGATGCGCTTCCCAGGTTATAGAACTCAGAATTGAAGGGGGTGTCCCAGCCAAATCCAAATAGATTATCACTTCTATCCATCTGCATTGAATAAATAAAATCATAGTCGAACTGATGCCGGCCAAATTCCTTTGTTGCATTTATTTGGCTGTCCCAAATATATGAAAAATCCTGACTTTTCGTCATTTGCCCGCCATTGCCTGTCGTCGTGGATAACTGATCCCAATATTCTCCAACCCGCTCAAATTTCACATTGGGAGAAAAAGTGGATTTTATCATCAACCAGGGCGCAGGATCAAACTGAAGGTAAAAGTTCGAAATAGCGTAACTCTGCTGGGTCTCAAATCGATTATTTCTGGTCTCTGCCAACGGACTCACATTCCCGGAAATTCCTTTCATAGGGACCTGAATCATTTCGCCGTTTTCATCATAAGCGGGGGTCCATGGTGGCATTCGAAATACCTGCTGCATCACATTTTTGCTAATCCAGTCTTTATCCGAAAAAGACAAATTGATATTAGCACCCATTGACCACCGCTCTGTCACTTCAGCATCGACATTGGCTTTAAAGGTATACTTTTTGTAATTCTGATCCTGAATATTACCGTTTTCAGCTTGGTACCCGGCTCCTACTAAATAACTTATATTTTCACTCCCTCCGGAAGCAGAAATAAAATGATTAGTCTGTACACCGGGCTGCATCATCACATCCACCCAATCAGTGTAATTCTTATTTTCTATTACATCCAGCCAGTACTGGTGATCTTCGCCGCTGGATGGAAAGCCATAAAGATCATCAGGCGCATTTAAATCTTCCCCTTCATATAGCCTTTCGGATATTCCCCGGTTCATAGTATACTTAACACCTTCTTCTGCATCTAAAAAGTCAGGCATATTGGCAATGGTCCGGATACCTACATGGCTGGAATACGAAAATTGTTGTTGACCTTTCCTTCCACTACCCGACTTTGTAGTTACCAAAACAACCCCATTGGAAGCCCTGGACCCGTATATGGCAGTTGCAGAAGCATCCTTCAATATATCGATACGCTTAATCTGATTAGGGTTTAAGAAATCAATATTATCAGTCATAACACCATCAACTACGTAGAGGGGATCTCCTCCGGATAATGAATTAACACCCCGAATATTGATATTGAAGCTACTTCCCGGTAAGCCTGTATTTGCGCTGACATCTACACCCGACACCTGGCCCTGTAAAGCCGATGCGGGATTAGTAATTCCTTTATTTGCAATATCTCCCGAACCAATAGTTCCTACCGTGCCGGTAAAATCTTTTTTCTGCGCTGAGCCATAGCCCACAACAACCACTTCGTCACCGGCAATAGCTTCTGGTGCTAATGCTACCTGCAATTCATTGCGCCCGTCCAGCGGAATCTCACGCCGTTGATAGCCAATAAAGGAGAAAATGAGGGTATCGTTTGAAGCCGGCACCGACAGTTTAAACTCCCCTTCGGCTCCGCTCGAAGTTCCTACGGTCGTTCCCTCAACCATAATATTTACTCCCGGTAAGGCTTCATTAGTCTGCTCATCAAAGACCTTGCCCGTTACTTGAATATTCTGGGCATTCAAATCGGGCAATACCATCAATATTAGAAAACCAATGAACCCCAATTTTTTCAGCATAACACAAACAGTTGAAAACATAAATCCCTTTACATTCATTATTGTTGATATCATTTGCTATCCCCCCTAAGGACACGCTAACCGATAAATCAAATCCCTTTTCATTAAATAATTAAATTGTATTTAAATATCAAAAAATAATTTATATATAAATTTTAATTGTGTAGAATAAATTCACAAAACTTGCTTTGAGGTAGCCACCCAGTAAATTATTTCCTTAATCTTGCGCAGCTATTATTATTGAAATTCAAAGAGTACAACTTCCCAAAAGCTACCTATGATTCATTACGCTTCTCATACCAGTGATACACCGTCAATTCGCGTGTATTTTTCTCAGTTTCAAATAAAAAACTGGCGCCGTATCCAGTAGCAAAAAGAACAACATGACTATACACCCCGAGCATATATTTGTGATGGGAATAGTTCAGCTCCCCCAGGTCCAGCAGCAACTGTTCCTCTCCACCTAATGAAATTGGAGTAGAAGTCAAAAAAGCGTAAGCCGTAAACAGGATACAGGTAATGATTCCCACATAAACGCCTCTTCTATTGGCCCGCGTCGTGAGGACGCCCAGCAGAAAAAGGCCCACAATACCACCAGAAAAGATGGCATAAAGCTCAAACAGGATACTGAGTACCGTGTCGCTTCCCGCATAAAGGTAGAGGTTGGCAATGCCTATGGCTCCCAAACCGGCTATAAAGGTGATCGTCTTTCCGGCAAATAATCGCTCACGGCCGCTGCTTCTTGGACGCAGACGCAGGTAATAATCCTCAACACAAACCGCCGAAAGACTGTTGAGTTCAGAGTCGAGGCTTGACAGGGCCGCAGCCACCAGTCCGGCAATCAGGATGCCGGTAATGCCCGGTGGCAGGACCGTCATGATAAAGTGGGGGAATACTGCATCGGGACGCATATCGCCCGGCAGTGTATTGGGACTTACCGTATAATAGGACCAAAGCGCCGTCCCGATAAACATAAAGAGCGTCCACACCGGTACGCTCATGAGAATACCCATTAATGATGCTTTTATCGCTTCCTTGTCAGTATCAGAAGCCAGGTACCGCTGCACTACCGTCTGGTCGGTCCCATATTTGTGGATCGCGTAAAAGACGCCGTTAATGGCCATCACCCAAAAAGTGAGATTGGTAAAATCCCATTCATATGGGGCAAAACTTATTTTTCCCTGCTCATACGCGGTGCCAATAATTTCGAAAGGCCCCATCTCCGGCAAGGTCAAAAGAAAGGCAACACTCACCACTCCACCGGTAATCAGCAGGATACCCTGAATGACGTCCAGCCAAATAATAGCCTCAAAACCACCCATCATGGAATATAGGATTACCGCCAGTCCCAATACCCAGATCACCATGTAGGTATTGAAGCCCAACATTTGGGAAAGCGTCAGGGCAATCAGGAAGAACACCGTGCCCATCGACGAGAATATCGCAAACATAAATGCCAGCGACGTGTATAGCCGGGCACTATACCCAAACCGCTTTTCAAAGAACTCATAGGTACTCACCCCGATCACTTTCCGGTACAAGGGAACGATAAATCCTATCACGAAGATAAGTACCAGCGGCACCATCAGGCCCTGCACGAGGCGGATCCAGTTATCGTTAAATCCCTCGCCGGGATAGGCCAGGAAAGTAACACTGCTAATTAGGGTAGCCAGGATTGAAAAGCCCACAGCCCATGAAGGGATCCCTCCACTGCCAGTGAAATAGTTCTCCCCGGTTTTGACCCTTCTGGAAAAAGAAATTCCTATTCCCACAATCACTGCCAGATAGCCAAACAGGATCACATAATCTATCGTATACAAAGCAGCATTTGTATCCATGAATTAGTCCCTTTTTTCTGCGTTTAAAATATTTTTGGGCCAGTCGTAGCTACCCGGCTTCAAGGTTAGATGCAGCTCCGGATGGTCGGTCACCTGCATTCGAATAACCCCCTGGACCAACTCTTGCACCGGCACAAACCCACTCAATTCAAGTGTTCGAATTATTGTAGCCGCTGTTGATCCACCTTCGATACACAATTCTTTCAAGTCTACCCTTAATAGCACATTTTTGACCAATACAGCCAGGTGACGACGTAAATTGCGAGATACTTCGGGGTCCTTCACCAGGGGTTTGTCAATAGCTGCTATGACGCTGGAATTTTGTTGAAAAGCTTCTGTGACTTCCCTGCTCCAGCGATCTATCAGATCTGAATCCGGGGACTTCTCTAGCAGTGCTTTGGGCATACTGCAAACCGCCTTTCCTCGCGATTTAGCCTGCTCAAGTTGTCTCTTACTGTTTTCTGAAGCACTACTAAAGACCAACAGTTTGGGTGATCTGTCCTCTGGTGCATTGTAACTATGATTTTGATCCTGGCTTCTCAGTTTATAACCCCAAGCTTTCAAAAAAGCGACAAAAAAATCAGCACCTCCACCAAGCACTCGGGTTTCAGAGATCCCAATTTTAGCCCACTGCTCGATCTGCTGTGTCGTCTCCGCCTCACCGACTACAAACGGTTGAGAAGTAAATGGCTGGTCAGGCGCCAGCACGGAAATGTCCTCCCGGTCAGTATGTAAGAGCTCCATCACCTTTGAGCTCTGCGGCTCGTGATTGTATTCATGCACAAAGGATGTTTCATGGATAGGTTGATCCTCTACGTAATACATTCCGTTCTTTATTATTCTTTTCATAGATGGATTACATGGCACCAAAAGAAATTTCTGTTTGGGAAAGAAGGCCTGGATTGCCTCCATTTCCGCAATGAGGTGCCCCCGGAGAACGGAGTCCGTTTTTTTGAAGAGTTTCCGGATATTTTTGATTTCCAACTGTGGAATAATTTCGGAAATTATATCCCGAGCCTCTTTTCGGCTCTTCGTTCGTGTATCGGTTGCAATAATCAGCAGGTCAGCATACGGCGGGTGTTTGGGGACCGAAATGGAAAACTCCACATCCAGTCCAAAACGCAACCCTACTCCCGCTATTTCAGCTGCGCCGGTAAGATCGTCGGCAACTGCTGTAATCATGCTAGCCTCCTATTCTCCGCCAGCAGAGAAGCATATTCTAAAGCATTCACCAGGCTTTCGTGGTCAGCCTGACCGGTTCCGGCAATATCAAACGCAGTCCCGTGATCTACCGAGGTGCGGATGATGGGCAATCCAAGTGTAATATTCACACCGGTTATTTTGCCCCAGGACTGCGACTCCTTGTCCCATACAAATCCTTTCATCTTAAACGGGATGTGTCCTTGGTCGTGGTACATCGCGACTACCGCATCAAAAAAGCCTCCCTTAGCTTTGGGATACAGCGTATCAGGGGCCATGGGACCAGCAACGTTCATCCCCTCAGCTTCAGCTGCTTCCATAGCGGGAATAATCTCCTCTTTCTCCTCAGTTCCAAACAGTCCACCATCACTGGCATGGGGATTCAGGCCCGCTATTCCAATCTCAGGCTCTTCGATGCCAAATTTCTTGCAAGCATTATTTACCAGCTGAATCACCTTCAAGACCCGATCCTTTGTAACCAAATCACAGGCCTTGCGCAGCGCTACATGCGTTGATACA
>DATGUX010000266.1:0-19273 GCA_035300985.1 Fodinibius sp. | reverse complement strand
CATTGTCCCGCAGCTGCGGGAGCCGAAGCAATCTCATACTGTAGTAAAAGGAAAGGCTGCAGAAGGCGGATATTGATCCAAAATTCTCTGGAACCCATCAATAGTGTAGGGATTTATTCCCGCAGGGGTTTGTTTCAGGTTGGCTGAAAGTAAGTTTAAAACTTAAGGAAGGCCTTAGAATCCTTAATAGCATCCCACTCCTGCTGATAAGAAATAAGCTGTTCATCCAATTGTTCGATCAGCTGTTGCTTAGATAGATGAGCCCTTGCCAATCCCTGTATTCCATCACCATTGGGAATTTCCCGAATTTTTTTGTTCCCGGTTTCAACAAGTGTTGAAACTACATCCGCAGCCTCCCGGAAGGCAAATAAAAATTCGGGTTCGGCCAGCCCCGACTCACTCCCTAATTTTTTTGCAGATTCGGATCGAATATTTTCCAGCCTACCGGAAATGACTTTCTCCATCAGTAAGCTTGCCCGATTTATCGCCCGGGTTGTTGCATCAGCAGAATCTGTGCCAATGGCGGTGGCATAAACATTAAGCGTATCGTCTTCTATCTTTACCCCTTCATCCGGGAACCATTCATCGTCCTTTTTTCCTTTTTGGATCTGGTCATTATTTTTTGGGACGGAATTTTGAGCGGATTTAGAGGAAGTGGAACAAGCGAAAGTACCTATGCAAAGAATAAGAATTAAAATACGGGCAATTATGTTATTCATAGTCATGGTAACAACATTATCTTTTATGTTTGCCTTATTTGGGTAGCTTATAGCCCCAAAACCAGCCAATAGTTCCTTCTTTCCGGAGATCGAATATCCTGAATAGATTGAGCTTTGCAATACTTTCTCATAAACCCCTCTTAATTCTTTAGAAGAGGTTTAGGGAGGTCAAGCTACAGGTTTTTGAAAGCGCTCTAATTGTAATAAGCCAGTCCTTTGGTTCCAATATCGGAGCGGGCGTATTTATTCTCAAAGTCAATCTTATTGGCTTCTTTGTAGGTGTTTTGGATAGCCTCCGAGAGGGTATCACCGGCCCCTACTACGCTCAGCACGCGGCCACCGTCAGTTAGAATGTCCCCGTCAACGGCCTTCGTTCCGGCATGAAAGACCAGCGCTTGATCTGACACTTCATCCAGGCCAACGATCTTCTTACCCTTTTCATATTCTCCCGGATAGCCCTCAGAAGCAAGTACCACGCAGCAGCGATGCTTTTGGTCGGTTACCAGCTCTTTTCCATGCAGTTGACCATCAGCGGCAGCAACCATGAGCTCCAGCAGGTCGGATTTTAAAGAGGGAAGCATAACCTGACATTCCGGATCTCCGAACCGGCAGTTAAACTCCACAACTTTAGGTCCCTCCTGGGTCATCATCAGTCCGCAATATAATATACCTTTATAAGGCTGCTCATCCAGCAGCATGGCTGAAATAGTGGGCAGAATGATCTCTTTCTCTATTCGCTGCAGCATCTTCCGGCCTATCACCGGAGTGGGTGCATAAGCTCCCATGCCACCGGTGTTGAGGCCAGTGTCGCCCTCTCCTATACGTTTGTGGTCCTGTGCATAATGAATGATTTTAGCCGTTTGCCCGTCGGAAATAGCAAATACCGAGGCTTCATTCCCCTTCATAAACTCTTCTACAACAAGAGTCTGAGCAGCATCACCAAAGCGGCTGCTCTCCTTCAGCTCTTTAAGACGCTTTTCCACTTCGCCCTGAGTTTCACAAACAAAAACGCCCTTGCCCCCCGCCAGTCCGTCGGCTTTAAGCACTACGGGATAATCTCCTCTTTTCTTAATGACTGAGAGGGCCTTGTCAAACTCTCCCCGGCGGTAGGTCTCGAAGTGAGCCGTAGGGATGTGATTGTCGCGCATAAACTCATTGGCAAACTTTTTGCTTCCTTCAAGTTGGGCCGCATATTTTGAAGGTCCAAAAACGCGATGTCCTTTTGCTTCCAGAAAGTCAGTAAGCCCGTCGACCAGCGGCTGTTCAGGACCTATTACCGTCAAATCAATGCCTTTATCTTCAATAAAGGCCGCGATAGCATTGAAGTCTGACAGCGAAAGCGCCACATTTTCCCCACATTGGGCCGTGCCGGGATTCCCCGGTGCAATATACAACGTGCCCAGCTTCTCCGATTGAGAGATGCTCCAGGCCATAGCATGTTCGCGGCCGCCATTTCCTAAAAGTAGTACGTTCGTGCTCATAATATAGTTTATTTCAACAGTTGTTAGCTTAAGCCGATTGTGCTTGCCTGAATCCGGATAAAGAACATTGTGTTATGAAGAGAGCTCACCGGCTATGTTAATAATATCCGTAAAGCTACTGGCTTTAAGGGAAGCGCCGCCTATAAGGCCGCCATCCACATCAGGACGGCTCATAAGTTCTTCAGCGTTATGCGGCTTCATGCTGCCTCCATAGAGTATTTGGATTTCAGCAGCACATTCCTTGCTGTAGTGTCCGGCCAAAACAGACCGGATCATTTTATGCATCTCCTGGGCCTGGTCGGGGGTGGCCGTCTCGCCGGTTCCAATCGCCCAAATAGGCTCATAGGCAATGACGAGATTAGCTGCTTCGGATTCATTTACCTGCACTAATGCTGCTTCTATCTGCTTGCGTACAACCAGCTTATGTTCATCATCTTTTCGCTGCCTGAGGGATTCCCCGACACAAATCACGGGAGTTATTCCGGCCTGCAGCGATTTTAATACCTTATCGTTGACCGTAGAGTCAGTCTCCCCAAAATATTGCCGGCGTTCAGAATGACCGAGAATAACATAGCTGCAGCCTACTTCCGTGAGCATCTGCGTACTTGTCTCACCGGTAAAGGCACCATTATCTTCAGGACATACATTTTGAGCGCCCAACGCGATGCCGTCGCCGTCGGCAAGTTCACCCGAGGCCGTTGCCAGGGAAATCATGGGCGGACATACCAACACATCAACATTTTTCGGAATATCGTCGCCGCTGTTTTTAATTCCACGAAGCAGTTCACTCGTTTCTTGCGGTCCGCAGTTCATCTTCCAGTTACCGGCTACTAATAAGTTTCTCATGGTTCTTAAATTTACTGTTCAAATTGTATAGAAAAAATAATTGTTTACTTGAGAGCTTTGAAAAACCTCTATTTATTCTAAAAACACACCCCTGCACCCCTCTCGAGAGGGGATTTTAGGTGGTATTTCAAAGCTCCCTTACTTCTTATTCAATCGCTCAGAGATAAGCTCGCGCACCTGCTTGGGATTAGCCTTGCCCTGCGACTGCTGCATAACCTGGCCAATAAAGAAGCCAATCAGTCCTTTTTTTCCATCGCGATAGCGTGCGACTTCATCAGGATATTTTTCAATCACTTCATCAACGATCGGCTCAATAAAGCCGGAATCGGAGACCTGCATCAGGTTCATTTCTTTGGCCAGCGCTTCGGCGGATTTCTCCTCTTCAACCATAGCATCAAAAACTTCTGACATTGCAGAAGAGTTGATTTTGTCATCCTCGCGCAGCTGTACCAATCCGGCCAGCCGCTCTTCAGAAACGGGAAATGCCCGGATGTCAATGCTCCGCTCGTTGAGTGCGCGCAGCACCTCAGAAAGTATGATGTTAGCTACCGCTTTTGAATGATCGGCGTGGGTCAGGGTTTGCTCAAAATAATCGGCCAGATAGCGGTTTTCTGTCAGTGTTTGTGCATCCTCCTCGCTCATGTCCAGCTCATCAATAAATCGCTGTCGACGCACGTCGGGCATTTCAGGCAGTTCCGCCCTGATGGATTCAAGCATCTCGTCAGTAACCACCACTGGCGGGATATCGGGCTCGGGGAAGTAACGATAGTCGTGGGCTTCCTCTTTGGAACGCATTGTGCGCGTTTCCAGTTTATTAGCATCCCACAACAGGGTTTGCTGCACCACTTCTCCACCTGATTCAATGAGGTCGATCTGGCGATCTATTTCATACTGGATAGCGCGTTCTACGTTACGGAAGGAGTTCATATTTTTGAGCTCCGTGCGCGTACCGAACTTTTCCTGTCCCTTGGGCCGCACCGATACGTTGGCGTCGCAGCGCAAGCTTCCCTCCTCCATATTGCCGTCACATATTTCCAGATACTGCACAATCTGTTTGATGCGCTTCAGATATTCATAAGCCTCCTGGGGCGTTCGGATATCGGGCTCGGAAACAATTTCGATCAGCGGCACCCCTGATCTGTTCAGGTCAATGAGAGTGTGGAAGGGATCCTGATCATGAATGGACTTGCCGGCATCTTCCTCCATATGAATACGCGTAATGCCTATATCTTTGGAGTAATCATCAAGCTGAATATGGATATTGCCGTCGTGGCAAATGGGCGTATCGAACTGCGATATCTGATATCCTTTGGGCAGATCAGGATAAAAGTAGTTTTTACGGGCAAAGATCGATTTCCGAGCAATGCCGCAGTCGGTAGCTAAGCCCATTTTTATAATATAGCGCACCAGGTTTTCATTCAGCACCGGAAGGGTTCCCGGATGTCCCAGGCACAGCGGAGTTACCTGCGTATTGGGAGCGCCGCCAAATTCCGTTGATACTGCTGCAAAAGCTTTGCTTTCTGTTAAAAGCTGGGCATGTACTTCCAGCCCTATGACCGCTTCATACTCTATTCTCGAACTGCTCATGAATGTTGGTTAATTGCTGATTATGTGATGGCAAAAGATATTAATTGTCTGGGACTTTTATTAGTCTATTATTAAGATTGTTATCTCGGATTATGAAGTTCCTGATTACATTGATGAAACCCTAATATCTCCATTGAATTATAGTGTATTCTCCGTAGCACGTTATTCTTCCGCAATTAGTTGTAGGCCACTGTTGAGGCGGACGACAACCGGAGTTTCTACTTCAGCCTCTTGTCGTGAGGACTGCGGGTTTCAGGCCAAAGTGATCTCCTGCCGCAGCTAAAGGAAGCTGCTTCAGAAGATGGAGCCTGTTTCATCCCAACATACTCGGGACGATGACAGTAAGCGGCTATAAATCAGTGCCAGAGCGAGTTACTGAACCCTGCGTCTCCGAGCATTCGGAGAGAGGGGCATCAATAGCGCGGGCATTCATTCCCGTGTGCTTGAACCGAAGCTTAGCCCACCCTTTGGAAGGAGTTCTACTCCTGAGGCGGGAGCGGAACTCCTTTTAAACCCTATGAATTGGTTTTCGTATCAAAGTGACATTTTGAGTATATGTTCTGCAAAAGAGCTCTTGTAGAAAAATAAACAGATTACACTGCTATTTTTTATTTCCTGAAATAATTCGGGTTAGAATCACTCCGTTGGAACCATCAGCATAGGCCTAATGTTCTGAAAATAACAGGCAGAGCTACCCTAATAAACAGATCCAACATCCAAGCTAATCTAATCTAATGGGCCACCAGAAACTCACAAAGCATGAGGCTGAAAAGCTCATAACTCCCGTTGCCGACGATGAGGCAACCGCGGAGGAGCGGCGTGCTTTCTTTGCCTTTATCGAAAAGGATGCCGAAATACGCCGTAAATACCAGTCAATCAAAAATATTAAAAAATTGATGCGCACGCGATGTCCCTGCAGCAACGCCCCTCCGTCACTGCATCAGACCGTAAAACGACTGATACAAGAAAGCCGAAAGGGTGGCAGTCTGTTTTAGCGTTGGCACAATGGGTTAGACCAGTAACACGTAGGTAAGCGTGAGGTATGGTTTGCCTGTTTAGGACAAGTATTCTATTTGACTACAACGCGGTAATCACCCAGCCTTATACCTGCAGTACCCCGGTTTTAAACTCTTCAATGTCGGGATTATGGTTCGCATACCGAATCGATTTTGAGATATGATCGCGCGTTTTTACCGGATTGATAATACCGTCCACCCAGAGCCGGGCAGCGGCATAGCGAACATCAGTCTGATGGTCATAACGTTCGCTTATTTCTTGATGGATCTGCTGAGCTTCTTCTTCGGTAATCTCCTTTCCTTCCTTTTCAAGGGACGATACCCGTATCTGAGTCAGCACTTTAGCTGCCTGTGAACCACCCATTACCGCGATATTGGCTGAGGGCCAGGCGTACATAAAGCGAGGGTCGTAAGCTCGTCCGCACATAGCATAATTGCCTGCGCCGTAGCTGTTGCCCACGACAATGGTAATCTTTGGCACCGTGCTGTTGGATACGGCATTGACCATCTTGGCTCCGTCCTTAATAATGCCGCCCTGTTCGCTGCGCTTGCCGATCATAAAACCGGTAACATCCTGCAGAAAAATGATCGGAACCTTCTTCTGATTGCAGTTCATGATGAATCGCGTCGCTTTATCGGCAGAATCCGAATAGATGACTCCGCCTACCTGCATCTCGCCCTGCTTGGTTTTAGTTATCTTGCGCTGATTGGCTACAATACCCACACTCCAGCCATCCACCCGGGCAAAACCGGTAATAAGCGTCTGCCCGTATCCCTTTTTATACTCGGTGAACGAACCTTCATCCACAATGCAATCCAGGATGTTGTGCATATCATAGGGCTTCGAGCGGTCATCCGGAAACAGATCCAATATCTCCGTCACATCTTTAGCCGGATCTGAGGGTTCAGTTCGGTTAAAGCCGGCCGTATCAAAGGGACCCAGCTTATCTACCAAGTCGCGCATCGTCTCCAGACACTCAGTGTCATCTTCCATTTTATAGTCGGTGACCCCGCTTATTTCCGTATGTGTGGTAGCTCCGCCAAGCGTCTCATTATCAACCTCTTCGCCAATAGCGGCTTTTACGAGATAGCTGCCGGCTAAAAATACGCTGCCCGTCCCATCAACGATGAGTGCTTCATCACTCATAATGGGCAGATAGGCACCGCCGGCTACACAACTGCCCATGATGGCCGCAATCTGTGGAATGCCCTTCGCGCTGATGACGGCATTATTACGGAATATGCGCCCAAAGTGATCTTTGTCGGGAAAGATCTCATCCTGCATGGGCAAATATACGCCGGCCGAATCTACCAGATACAGAATGGGCAGATGATTTTCGATGGCAATCTCCTGCGCCCGTAGGTTTTTCTTAGCCGTTATCGGAAACCAGGCCCCGGCTTTAACCGTAGCATCATTAGCAACAATGACGCAGTCGCGTCCGGATACCTGTCCAATTCCTACAATTACCCCACCGGCGGGGCAGCCTCCCTCCTCTTCGTACATTTCATAGCCTGCCCAGATTCCCAGCTCATCAAAAGACGTATCTACATCTAAGAGCGCCTCCACACGCTCGCGGGCCGTCATCTTCCCTTTATTATGCTGTTTCTGGATGCGCTTCTCTCCGCCGCCTTTCCTGAGTTCTTTTTTTGTTTCGTTAATCTCGCGTATAAGCGATTGTAAGCCTTCTTGAGACTGGGGGGCGGAATTGCTGGAACTCATAACTCGGTACTTTTTGTGAAATAGTTTTTTGCGTACAACGTTATCAAAAATAACGATTTTTATCACTCTCGAAAGTAATGAATGTGTTTATTTTATGAGAAGTTCGTTACTTTACCTGAACGGCGTGTTTTGCACACTCTCAATTACGAAGCCAATTTATACGCATGAAATTCAGCTTTTCAATTTTTTCGCTGCTGGCAACGGTTCTTTTGCTAAGCTCTGTATCGGAACTTTATGGACAACGAAGATCCGACTATCGCAAATTGAGTATGGAAGGCCAGCGTCCGTCTTTTTTCTTTGACTTTATAACCCTGCCCGGTGAAAATGGAAAGGAGGTCACCTTTGCCTCTATCTACAGTTTTTCATATCGGTCCCTCCCCTTCAAGAAGACAAACAGTGCTCAAAACAAATCGGATGATGCTTTTATCAGCTCCATTACCCTTAATATGGAGGTCTTTGAGTCCGGCCCTGCACAGCTCAAAGCAAAGGACAGTGATATTTCAGTAAAGGGACTGGAGTCGGCAGCACGTGCCTTCGCAAACGACACGGCTTATGCTGATACCTACGAGCAAAGCCAGTCGGATCTGAATTTCCTTCAGGGTCAGCTGGATGTTTCACTCCGGCCGGGCATCTACAGCTTTGTGCTGCAGCTCACGAGAGGCGAAAGAAGTGATCCCAGAATGTCTAAAACGCAGACGCTTCGTATCCAGTCGTATGAGGATATGGAAGTGGGCAATGTGTTGCTTGGTGAAAAACATAAGGGCGAAAGCACGGACGCTTCCAGCACTTTTGAACTAATAAGTATGGGTAATAATGTTCGGTACGGACAGGATTTTCGTGCACTGGCCTATATCCCGGGCTATAGCAGTGCCCAAAAGTATACTGTTTCCGTAAGCGCGCTAAATGCTACCCAAGATGATACCACTAAAACGGGACAGCTTTATTCGGAATCTATCCCCGGCGAAAAAATTTCAACCAATCTTCGCCCTGCTCTGGGTTCTCACAATCAAAAAAATATACTCCGCCTTAGCCCTTCCAGCAATGGCTTTGCCTACGCATCGCTCACCATACCCAACAGTACGTTCCCGAACGATTTGTACCGCCTGGAAGTAAAGGAGGAGAAAACCGGAAAAACAGTTTCCCAAACGGTATTCCAGTCCATGTGGATTGATATGCCGCGAAGCTTGTTAAGCCTCGATTTTTCCACTAAGATGCTTCATTATATTGTCAGCCAAGAAACAATTGATCGACTTACAGAAGGCAACAGAGCGGAACGGGAGCAAAAGTTTCGGTCGTTTTGGAAAAAGAAAGATCCTACTCCAAAAACGGAATATAATGAGCTGATGGCTGAATACTATCGTCGCATTGATTATGCCTATCAGAATTTTAGCAGCAGCACGCAGCCGGGCTTTGATACCGATCAGGGAAGAATCTATATCACCTACGGTCCGCCCCGGGATAAGGAGCGCAAATTTCCAACCAGCGGATCAACGGTTGAAATATGGACCTACCCTAATAAAGAATTTATCTTCAGGGCAACCAGCGGCTTTGGTGATTTCAGGCTGGTCTCGGAACAAAACAGATAACTGAAAAGCCTTTTTATGAGCCAGCGTATTGCCATAAGCAGCGGAGACATTAACGGCATTGGTCCCGAAATTATCCTGAAGTATCTCCACGGTCGAAACCTTGAGGGACACACTGCCATAATATTGTCTTCACCAAAGGTAATTGAGTTCTATAAAAGAAAGCTCGGTATTGATCTCTCCTATCACCTTATTTCGGAAATTGAAGATGCCGTGGAGGGCGCCTTAAATCTGCTTGCTTCCTATGATGTTTCAGAAGCGGATATAACACCCGGTAAGCTATCACGGCAAAGCGGGCAATACGCTATGGAAGCGGTAGAGATAGGTGTTGAGCTCTGCAAGAATGGCAAAGCTGATGCTTTGGTCACCGCCCCTATTTCCAAAGAGGCAGTCAATTTGGCCGGCTATAATATTCCGGGACATACTGAGTTTCTGGCCGAGCGTACGCATAGCTCCAACTTTATGATGATGCTGGTCAATGAAGAGCTCCGTGTGGGGCTCAACAGCACACATATTCCCATTGGCGCCGTTAAGCAAACCGTGACCGAAACTTCGATCATCCGCAGAGCTAAACTGATGCATCAAAGCTTAAAAGATGATTTTGCTATCTCCAAACCGACCATTGCCGTACTGGGACTGAATCCCCATGCGGGTGACGGTGGAATCATTGGTAAAGAAGAACAGAACATTATTGCACCGGCTATCCAAAAGCTGAAAAGGAAGGGCTTAAATGTCACCGGTCCGCACCCGGCTGATGGTTTTTTCGGTAATCAAAGTTATAAAGATTATGACGGCATTTTAGCGATGTATCACGATCAGGGGCTCATTCCCTTTAAAACTCTTTCATTTGGAAAGGGAGTTAACTTTACCGCGGGCCTTCCTATTGTTCGCACTTCTCCCGATCACGGTACCGCCTTCGATATTGCCGGGCAAGGTAAAGCTGATACCGGCTCCTTTGGCCGGGCCTTTAAGCTGGCCATCCACCTGTCAGAAAACCGCAACCAATACGCTTAGCAGATGTCTCCCACACCCAAGCCCGACTATACCAAGCTGGCAGAAATCTATGATGCCGTGATGGCTGAGGTTGACTACGACCTTTGGGCCGATTACCTGGATGCGCTGATGCTTAAACACCACCCTCGGCCCCAGAGCGTGATGGAGCTGGCTTGCGGAACGGGCTCGCTGGCACTCTCCCTTGATGAGCTGGAATGCTATCAAATAAGCGGGACGGATCAGTCGTCACAAATGATTGCCCGTGCCCGTCAAAAAAACAGGGACCGCATGTGCAGCGTGGATTTTTCCGTCATGGACTTTCTTGATATCAATACAGAAAAATCTTTTGATGCCGTTCTCTGCGTCTTTGACAGCATAAACTACTTGCATAGTCCGCAAGAAATTCTACAGTTCCTGGAAGAATGCCAAAAACTACTTGTGCCTCAAAGCCTGCTCATCTTCGACTTTACCACCCCAGCTAATTCTGTTGAGGCTATATCCTATCTGAATAACGAAGAAGGGACCACGGAAAATAATTTTCGTTTCCACAGAAGCAGTACCTATAATACAGATCAGCAAATTCATACGAATGAATTCCTGATCCAGCAGCTGGAAAACGACCAATCGGTTGCAGCTGAGTTTATTGAAAGGCATCAGCAAAAAATCTATACGCTTAGCCAGATGCTCGATATCATCGACCAAACCGAGTATCAGCTTATAGCAAAATACGACGGATTTGAATTTGAAGAAGCCACCGATGAAAGTTTAAGAATAACCATAATTTTACAATGTCCAACCACGCAGTCATAAATTTCGATAACGTTTCGGTTACTTATGATCACCGGCCCGTACTCGATAACATCAATTTCTCTTTGGGTAACGGGGAGTTTGCCTATCTGATTGGGCAGACCGGCGCCGGCAAAAGCTCTTTTTTGCGGTTGATCTATCGCGACTTGGTGCCCAACAGCGGCCGGGTGCAAGTAGCTGATTTTGAGGTTACCTCTATCTCCAATAAGGAAATCCCCTACCTGCGCCGCCGGCTCGGTATCGTATTTCAGGATTTCCAGCTGCTGCCCGACCGGACCGTCTATGAGAACGTAGCCTTTTCGATGAAGGTGACCGGCGCTAAGAATAACTATATCAAACAGCGCGTGCTTGAAGTCCTTGGAATGGTTGGACTGAGCCACAAGCGCAAAAGTATGCCCGAAGACCTTTCCGGTGGTGAACAGCAGCGCGTGGTCATCGCCCGTTCACTGGCAAATGAGCCGCGAATCATGCTGGCCGATGAGCCCACCGGCAACCTCGATCCGCAGGCATCGGCCGAGATCATGCAACTGCTCGAAAAAATCAATAATCGAGGAATGGCTGTGCTAATGGTCACTCACGACTACGATACCGTTCGCGACTATCCACACCGCACGCTTAAGCTGGATAAAGGCGGGATTTATGAAGTCAATCCGAGAGAACTGTGATCCTGTAAACTCAAGTTACTCGTTAACTGAGACCTTTGGAATACCTTTATTTTATTAGATCACACACCCCTACGCCCCTCGCAAAGCTTGTCCCGACCACTGTCGGGGAGGGGATTTATGGTGGTATTTCAAAGGTCTCTAACTGTTATTGCTAACAACTGATTTCACCCAACAAATAACCGACAATGAAATGAAGCTGAAGAAACGCACCCAGCAAGTCCGTGAAACCGCGCTCCGCCTGGGTTTCGATGCCTGCGGCTTTGCCAAAGCGGGCCGGCTGGAGACTGAAGAGCGCCGCCTTCGGGAGTGGCTCAATCAGGGACGTCACGGAAGTATGGGATGGATAGAAAACTATTTTGATAAGCGCGTAGATCCTACCAAGCTCGTTCCCGGATCAAAATCGGTTGTTTCGGTCATAGGCAGCTACTTCCACACTGACCATAAGCGGCAGCAACAACAAAGCGGAAAGCCCAAGATTTCTAAGTATGCCCAGGGCCGCGACTATCATAAAGTATATAAGAACAAGCTTAAAAAGCTGTTCAAAGAGACCGAAGAAATCATAGGCACAGAGATTAACGGCCGTGTATTTGTAGACTCTGCTCCCGTGCTGGATAAAGCCTGGGCGGTGCAGGCCGGCCTCGGCTGGAGAGGCAAAAATTCCAATATTCTTAATAAAGATATCGGCTCCTTCTTCTTTATCGGGGAGATGATTATCGACGTGGAATTTCTTTACAGTACGCAGGTCACCGATCATTGCGGCAGCTGCACCCGCTGCATCGACGCCTGCCCGACCAACGCCATCTATGAGCCCTACCGCGTTAATGCCAACAAATGCATCTCTTATCTAACTATTGAGCTCAAAGAAGCCATCCCCGAAGAGCATCGCGAGGGGCTTGGCCAATGGATGTACGGATGTGACATCTGCCAGGATGTATGCCCCTGGAACAATGAACCCGCCTACTCACAGATGGAGGATCTGGCCCCGCGCGACAAAATACTGGACCATGACATCGACTTTTGGCAAGAGATCGATAATGAGCAATATGATGCCCTTTTTGAAGGCAGTGCTATGCGCCGAGCCAAGTTTGAAAAATATAAGGATAATATAACTGCCGTGGCGGAGAATATGGCTCCTAAAGGCCGCTAAACCACTCCGAATACTTTTCTCCTAAAATAGGAATGGGCTGTCTTTTACCGTTAATGGCTTTCATCAGCCCCATAACCCACATGTACAGCAGCACAAATGAACCAAGAATGGAGATGAGCCATCCCAGAATGGGAATTAATCCAACGATCCAGAGGGCCAGCCCCGTAACGCACAGCCCCAAACACTGCCGGATGTGATAGGAAGCAAATTCGTTCTTCTTGTCATTATTTAATATAAAGGCAATGATCAGTCCAATTAGCGTTAAATAAGCAATAATAGCCACATTCTTGCCTTCCGCCACTTCAGTCATATCCAGGTTTTTATCCGTTTCCATAAAAGTATATTTAACTGTTAACTTTGTGATATTAAATCTTAGCGTCGCTCCTACATGAATTTATAGTTGCTATTTTTCTTCACCATCATAGCTTCTTCCAATGAGATGCATTCCATTTCCATATTATTATCAGCATCATTTTTGTCGATAACTTTGGCATACATCATCAGTGCATTTCCGTATTCACCCATAATATTTTTGAAGCCATCGGGGACCTGTTCTCCCTTTTGAGCATCAAATATACCACCAAAACCTACGGGCGTGTCCTTTGCAAAATATACAATAAAGCGATGCTCCGTATTTTCAAACTGCATCCCCTTGCTTGGATATCCTAAAAAAGTTTTATCCGGCAGTTCTGTTACGGTAAAATCCGGCGCTTTATCTTCAGATTCACCCTCAACCTCCGGCAATTGATAGGCCATAGCTATCGGATTTCCATCCTGTTCCATATAGGAGATCATCGAGTTTTTGCTATTATCAACTACCGTAAACATCGACGACATCTGTGCCATAGAGAAGCCGAAATAAGGCTGGTCCGGAGCCAGGTAATAATCCAGAACCATTGCCCCTTTACTATCCGGGTTTTCCTGCTTTATCTGGACCTGATACTTCCATTCAAAAGCATAACTTTCAGGCAGATCTGATACATCCTTCTTTTTGTCTCCCTTCCCGTAAAAATTAAAGTCAGCACTAAGCGCCTGATCCATTTTCTTGGCCGTAATTTCAGCCGCCTTGTCAGACGTTTTATCTACTATTACATTCTCTACTTTATCTTGGGTTTTCTTCTTTATTTTATCCCACAGCTGGGCTTCAGCTTCCCCGGCAGGGATGAGCACGAGGGCGGCAACGGCAATAAAGAAAAAAGTCTTTAGTGTTTTCATGATAAATGTATTTATATAAAATTAACAGTTAGGTAAGATCTAACTAACCAATCTATCTATTTTATATATAATACGTAAGGGAAGTGCTCAATAAGGTCAAAAATTTGAAAAATTTAATCTTTACCCAAACACTTAAACGCTCTCTTCCTCTCCTTTATTTACAGCTGAATTGCAACGAGCAACTTTACCCGCTATTCTTATTGATCTAACTCCATTCTTTTACACAAAGCAGGTCAGTATAAATCCTAAAATTTTTCTCTTTTATCCTTTAGCGATTTATACAACATCTCCCGGGCTCTAAAAATATGTGCCTTGACGGTTCCCAGCGGCTTGTTCAGCACTTCAGCAATCTCCTGATAGCTCTTTTCCTCCATATGGCGCAGCTGGATCACTTTACGATATTTTTCGGGTAGTTCTTCGATTGCGCTACGTACCATCTGCCGGCGCTGTTTCTGGATGATGTTACGATCGGCCTGTGCCGACTCATCCGGCAGCTGCATCTGCATCTCTCCCCCTTTGGTTTTTATCGGCTTGTCAATCGAAAGTGTTTGCAGCTTCTTTTTCCGCAAATAGTCGATGGTATGATTGGTGGCAATACGATAAATCCAGGTTGAAAAAGCGTAGTTTGTGCTATAGTTGCTTAGATTATCAAAGGCTTTTACAAAGGTTTCCTGCACCAGATCTTCAACCTGTTCCTGATCGCTGATCATTTTTCGAATATGAAAATACAGGGGGCGCTGATATTTCTCTACCAGCTTCCTGTATGAGCGCTCATTACCGCCGATCGCCTTTCTTACTAATACATCATCTTCGAGACTGCTTTCTGATGCATTTTCGCGGGGAGAACCGGTTGACGATGCACCATTTCCACTGTTAGTAGCCATTCCTTATCAAAGGGACCCATTGTTGTCGTTTAAAATGCGTTAAAACTTACTGAATGTACCGCTTTATTCCCATTCTAATTTTTAACTCCACACATAAGGTCGCAATGCATATTTTCGGGCAAAGAGAATATACTCCGGATTTGCCTGTATTCCAGTTTAGCCACCATAGAAGTAGAGATTACAGATCTTTCCATTTCTCCGCTTTATATCACTGTAAACTTGGTTCTTTTGGCCTTTTCTAACCTGGGAGATAATGGTTACCTTTAGCGAGTTATAATTATAACCAAGATATAAAGTATTAAAGAACCTATGAAAAAATTATTATTAGCAAGTTGCACCCTAATTGGATTGCTGCTGATGCTTAGCACATCAAGCTTAGCCCAAACTCATGAAGGACGCATACAGATTGGACCGGGGCTGGCCTACGCCGGAGACTTTGAAAATGTGGGTATTTCCGTTGATGGATACTATACCATTAATGAAGATTTTCGGGCCGGAGCGGCATTTACTTACTATTTTCATAAAAACGAAGTAAATAATTATGCCATTGATATCAATGGAAACTATATATTTTACCGTGAAGAGCAACTCATGGCCTATGGATTGGCTGGCCTTAATGTATTGATTTGGACGATAGATACCGATTTACCTGACGGTGCGGATGAATCCGGCTCAGAATTGGGGCTTAATCTCGGTGCCGGAATTGAGTATTCTCTTGATTTTGCCAATCTGTTTGGAGAGTTAAAGTACGCAGGTATTGGCGGCAATGCCGATCAAATTGTTATTGGCGCAGGCTTACGCTTCGATATTTAGGTTCCTGTTATATAACTGACAAAGGCCTCGAATTTTCGGGGCTTTTTTATTTTCTACAACTCAGCAATAAATTCCCTCTTGGGCCGATAATATTCATTAATATCTGTGTTATTACCCTTCTGTCTTGTCCAGATCTAAATTTCTTGGTGAACCATCCGGATTAACTCATGCCCCGCCAAGGGCCTGGGATCGGCAAAGCTCTGCTTCCGCTGTTTGCCTCATCTCAATTTCTTATTAGAGAAGCAGCAAAATGGCATAGAATGGATTGACCTCGTTTTCTAATTTTTTTTTACAATAAAATGACCTTATTTATTATATAAATACGTATATATTAGCGAAGCCAAAAAAGTTTGTAAGGATTTACCTTTTAAAGGATCTTACTTAAGAAGGGGTATTAACTATCCAAACCAAATAACTATTATAATCAATAAAATAAAAAATATTATGAAGAAGCTATTACTAACAAGCTGCACAATATTCGGATTCCTGTTACTCTTCAGCTCATCAAGCCTTGCCCAACAAGGCCGGATACAGATTGGACCGGGACTGGCTTATGGCACCGAGGTAGAGAAGTTAGGTATTTCAGTTGATGGCTATTATACCATTAATGAGCAATTCCGTGCCGGTCTCGGGCTCACCTACTTTTTTCCGGAATCCAATGATTTTTCCGGTGGAAGCATTGACTACAATTATTTTGCCGTTGACCTCAACGGGAATTATATCTTCCATAACGAAGATAAATTGATGGCTTATGCTTTAGCCGGCTTGAATATTTTCCGCATCAGTGTTGATTCCGATATAGATGCCGGCAGTGCTACCGGTTCCTATTCCTCTTCAAGTTCAGAAGTTGGTTTAAATATCGGAGCCGGGGCAGAATATGCCCTTGATTTTGCAAACTTATTCGGCGAGCTGAAATATGCCGGACTGGGAGGTGATTTTGATCAATTGGTACTCAACGTCGGTTTGCGCTTCGATATCTGATGCTCAATCACATACCACTTTATGCAAAGCCCCGGATATTTCGGGGCTTTTTTATTACTGTAGGTTTTTCAATAGAGCTCCGTGACGAATACCGCCGGTAGAGACGGTAAGCTCATTGAAACCATAGTGTTCCATTACCCCTTCCAAAATAAGAAGCCCCGCAAAGATAATATCTGCCCGGCCGGCAAGTGCCTGCGGATACCGCTCCTCTATCTCGTCCGGCAAAAGCACACGGAAGCTTTTAATAAAAGATCGGATATCCTCCAGAGAAAGCCGATGACCATCGATCCTCGCCGAATCATATTCTGCTAAGCCCTGATCAATAGACGCAAGCGAGGTAACCGTACCCGCAACGCCGATCAGCCGTGAATTGCTCTCTTTTGCAAAAGAATAACCGGCCAATTGTTCCTGGATCGACCTTTTGCAGGCTGAAATATTATCTCGAGATAGTTTGCCGGAAGCTAAAAAGCGCTCGGTGAAGCGTACGCATCCCATATTAAAGGAATGACGGTCCACTAACGAGCCTGCCCTGCCCGTTGCTATTTCGGTGCTGCCGCCTCCAATATCCAAGACAAAGCAGGATTGATCTGTGGATGAAAACACGCTTTGTGCTCCCCAAAAAGTATATTGTGCTTCCTCCGCACCGCTTAATACAGTGACGGTAAATCCAGTTTGTCTGCGGACTTCTTCAATAAATTCTGAACGATTTTGCGCATCCCGTACCGCGCTGGTGGCTGTGACGATGGGGTGGCGGATCGAATATTTTTGATACAAAAGCGTCTTATAGGCTTTCAAAGACCCGATAACACGCTGCATGCTATCTGGTGCAAGATTTTCTTGTTCATCAACGCCGCGTCCCAGCCGCGGAATACGCTGCTGCTCTTCGATCACATTAAGCTTCTTACCGTTATATTCGGCCACCAGCAGCAGTACGGTGTTGGTTCCAATGTCGATAGCTGCTTTCATTGATTGGCCTTTGCATGAACGGCAATCCATTCGTTTTCCTGCTGAATATTGACAACCTCTGCCCCTTCAGATAGCCGATCAAAAATCAACTCTCTGTCGGCTTGCAACAGGCCTGACAGCACTAAATCCCCCCCGGGCTTTAAGGCCCGGATAAAATCGGGGAGCAACTTAAGAATAATATTTTTCTCAATATTGGCTAACAGTAGGTCGGCCCGTGGCCTCTCCGGAATGACTTCGGAAGATCCTCTTTTTACGGTGACCTTCTCCCTAACCCCGTTTAGCAAAATGTTTTCACGTGCATTCTGAATACTCCACTCGTCAATATCGAAAGCAAAAGCATGCGCAGCGCCCAGCTTGATGGCTGCAATAGATAAAATACCGGTACCGGTTCCCGCATCGATCACCTGTATATCGGGCCTAATAAGATCGGGGAGCATCCTGAGTATCAGTCGGGTGGTTTCGTGGTAGCCGGTGCCGAAAGACATTTTGGGATCGATCTCCAGCAAGATGGATTCATCCGGGGCCTTTTCAGCTGACCAGGTGGGTTTTACAAAAAAGCGGCCGATTTGTTGCGCACGAACGGTCTGCTCCCACTGCTCATTCCAGTTTTGCTCTGCAACAATTTCTTCCGACTGGATATAGGAATTCCCCGGGAAGCCGGCCAGCAGCCGCTCAATATGCTCGCGGTCACCAATACTGAATTCTTCTTTTGATATATATCCAACCAATACCAGCTCATGCTGTTCAAATCCATCGAAACCTATATCAAACAGCTCAGCAATCAGCGGTTCCTGGTAATCTTCCTTTATTTCAATGATAAGCTTTATGTATTTCATTTCTTTTGATTAGAGTGCTTTGAAATACCTGTGTTTTGACCTCCCCAAACCCCTCCTAATCCCGAGAATTCGGGACAAGAGGGGTTTATGAGGAAGTATTTCAAAGCGGCCGATTAGGTAACAAGCTCCGGATACCGGATTCCTGTTGCCGGCTGTACGGGCATTTTTAAAGCCGGTTATAAATCAATTCTGTAAGTACATTACCCACCATTTCCAGCGTGCTTTTGTCAATAATTTCCAGATTATCGCTATGCGTGTGCCAGTAGGGAGCAAAGCTTGACTCGCCGGACCCAGTATTCTGCCGTACAATATCTATGGTTGGGATGCCCGTGATGCGGTTAATAACCACGTGATCATCAGAAATTGCATTTCCTTCTTGGTCAATAAAGGGATCGGCCGACTGCTCTTGCGCAATGGCCCAGATCTCGTTTACCAGCGCCGGGGCATACTGCAGCGAATATTGTTCTTTGGGAAACTGTGCGCCCTGGCCGCCCACCATATCCAGCAAGATGCCAAAGCGCGGCGCATATCCTTTGACGGGCGGATGTTCAGACCAGTACCGTGAGCCCAGAAAATATCGTGCGGTATCTCCTTCACGACCGTAATCTTCGCCGTCAAAGAGTACGATATCAACGCCGACGGGCGGTAGATAATTATGAAAAAGCCGGGCCAATTCTAAGAGCACTGCTACGCCGCTTGCACCATCGTCGGCACCCATAATCGGCTCATCCTGCCTGACAGTATCTTGATCCGCGCGCGGACGTGTGTCCCAATGAGCAGAAAGCATGATGCGCTCGGTATGCTCGGGATTAAATGAGGCGACAATATTGGTCAACTCAAGGCTATCTCCATTGTAACCTTTAACGGAAAAGAACTGCCGGAATACCAGGGAGGATCCGGCATATGACCGAAGCGCCTTTACTAAATACTCCTCAGTCTCCTGATGGCCTTCAGAACCCGGATTACGGGGACCAAAGGAAAGCTGTTTTTCCACAAAACCGTAGGCACTGTCTG
>DATGUX010000265.1:0-6450 GCA_035300985.1 Fodinibius sp. | reverse complement strand
TGCACTATTTAGCCAGTTGACCGTATTTATGAACGATTTACGTCCCGAAATAAGCCAGCTGCTGCTGCCCCGCCGGATGGGGCCACTCAGCGTCAGCCGGGCCGAGGTGTTGCTGATGCCTGCCGTGCCCGAAAATTCTTTAAGGGAGCCCGTTTGGGTATCCAGCGAGAGTGTGCCGCCCGGAGGGGCTTGAAACTGGGCGGGGGCGATGTCATAAAGCAAGCTGCTGCGCTGCAGAATATCTCCGTTGAAGCTGTCGAGCAGCCCGAACAGATGCGTCTGATTGTAGATGGGAACTTCATCGAGCAGCACCTGGAAGCCATCGGCCGGACTGCCTCGTACATTCAGGCCGTCGCTTAGTGCGGGCGATGCTGATACGGATGGGAGGGCCTGCAGGGCGCGCAGAGAATTGGTTGCGCCCAAAGGACCGAAGGTGCCGATGTCCACCAGGCCAGCCGTCTGTTGGCTGATATTCCCATAGCTATGGGTGCCGGTGACGATCACTTCATGGGCATCGATCCGCTTGGGCTTTAGGCGGAAAGTCAGTTCAGCAATATCTTCTGTATTCGTCAGGTTAACGACTATCTCTTGCGATGCGTATCCAATATAGCTGCTGCGGAGGACGATGGTATTTTGAGTAAAAGGACGACTGAAGCGAAAGCTTCCACTTTCGTTAGAACTAACGCCCAGCGTGCGCGTATCCTGCCTCCACGTAATATTGGCAAAAGGCAGGCGTTCGCCGGTGGCAGCATCAACTACCTGCCCGCGTACGGTAATCTCTTTTTGGAAAGGGGTGCGGGATTTTGAGCGATAAATGATGACCTGATGCCGCCTGCTGTCCACCTTGAGGTCGAGCTTATGGAAGCGCAGAGCTGTTTGAAATTTATTAAAGAGCTGTTCCCTGTCGGCCGAAAAGCTGAGCGATATATCTGAGAGCAGCGCATCACGATAGAGAAAACGGTAGGGGGTTTGCTGCTCAATATGATCAATAACCTGCAGTGCTGGCTTGTTCTGATATCGAAACTGGGCTTGGCCTCGGGCGACAAATATCAGCAAAAAAAGAGCCGGTAAAAGGAAGGCTCGTCCGGGTGGTATGAGTCTCCAAAAGAAGGCTGATCTGATCATTCAAAACAAATTTCAGTAGCTAAGGGAATAATGATGAACGGTGAAACGGAAGATGGTATCGATTGTTATAGCAGATCATGCCTCAGGTTATTTATCGGGCTTCAAATCGATAGCTTCGCTCTCCGGTACGCACAAAAGTACCACCGAGCACCAAGGTAAGATCATTCAGGGAAACTTGCAGGCTTTCCAGCGAAAGTTGCCCGCTCAGACGGTTGTTCTGCACCGTGTCGGGCAGGGTAATCGAGATATCAAACTCCTGCTCAAGTTCATGAACCACCTGGATGGCCGGCTTGCTCTCAAAGATGAGCTGCTGGTCGAGCCAGTCGGTGAATGTGCGGGCATCAGCTTGGAAAGTGTGAGTAATATCATCATCCCGGCCGATGGAGGCTGCCTCGCCGGGCTGGAGTATTAGGGTACTGTCTTTTTGCAGCGGCTGTAAGCTGATCGACCCTTCCTCCAGGTAAACTTGGGTCCTATTACCCCATGAGCTAAGCATAAAGCGGGTTCCCAGCACGCTCACGCGGCCGGCATCGGTTTGTACTGAAAAGGTGCGCTGCTGTTTAGGCCTAACCTCAAATAAAGCTTCCCCTTCTAATTCGTAGAGAAGGGTTGCTTCGGTTTGCTCAACAGCCAACAGCTGGGAATGGGGACGCAGGGTAACGGTGCTGCCATCGCTCAGCCGGATCGTTTTGATGGTGGTTCCGGATTGCGCCAACAGTTCAGGTTGTTGCCAAAATTGAATGTAGAGGACGCTGAACAATAAGCCGATCAACACTGCGGCAGCAGCTGCCCAGCGAAAACTTTTGGCAGTAAAAAGGCGGTAAACGGAGCCTCGGTCTGTTGACGGGCTCGTAGCTTCAGCGACCTGCTGCCATACTTCATGCCGGGCGGCTTGATCCACTTGGATGCGTTGGCGCAACTGCTGCCGGTGTTCCAGCAAGGGCGGAACGAGCGGATCTTTCAATTCAGAAAGGCGGGTTCCTTCCAAACGAGCACGATTGATTGCCCGGGCAAGCTGCAGGTCAGGATCGGTATGGGGAAGCTGATCGCTCATAGTTAGTCTTCTTCGCTATTGTTATCGTCATCATCATTATCATCTTGGTCAACAACCTCGAATTTGACCTCCGTGGCCGTCAGTTCTGCTTTTTCAGATTGGCTGTCAGGTCTGGCTTCTCCCTCTGCTGATACCCGCAGACCGTCATTCAGAGCTTCAGCCACTTCTTGCAGGCTCATATAATCGCCATCATTGTCAATAACCGTGTTTTCATCAATGTTGATAACGGCTTGGTCGCCAAGGACGAAGGAGCTCATCTGGATACTGACGGAAGTGACCATCGCATCAAATTCAATGCTGTTTTCATCCTGCTCGTCATCATCATCATCATCGGTATCTTCCTCTTCGAATTCTACTTCTGTTACAATAAACCGACCGTTTTGCATACCGCCTTCTCCCTCAGCCCATACATTTACGCCGCTGTTGAGTGCATTTTCTACGGCTTCAAGTGAGGTATAGTCATCTTGCTCAATTTCGGTTTCCTTGGTTAGGTACAGGGTTCGGCCATTGAGCAGGGTAATGCTTTGTGCGGCTACATCAACGGAGTTTATACGGCCTTCAAATTCTTCTTCCTGGTCTTTAACGTCGCCGCTATTCAGGTTTACCTGATATTTTTTGCTGCTGCTGCGGAAGTTAAGCATGGCCGTACCCGCTCCGGCCATCTTAATAGTACCGCCCATCTTTTTAGCTCCTGCTCCCTGGCCGATCGTCAGCTGCCAGCTGAGTGTGCCGTTTACATCTTTCCAGAAATCATCTTTGCTGTTAAAAGCAGAGGCCGGAGCGTTAATATTTAACAGGTTGATTTCCAGTTCATAAGCTCGTTTAAAGGAAGGCTTTTGATCGGGCGTAATTTCAATAGAACCCGAGCCGTGGTGCACACCATCTACCGACAGGACAGAGGCCTTAAGTTCGCTGATTAGGAAGGTGTCTTGCCGTACAAAGCGTGATTGCTTGTTGAGGGTAGTAATCCGACCTTTATGGCGGGCATCGTAATAAATGGAGGCAATGCGATTGGAATAGCGCTGAGGAAATTCAATATTCGTGCCGTTTTCAGCCTGATATCGGTAACGCAGGCTGTCAGTAACTGTTTTGCTGAATAGCGCATCCTGCACCTTCCTTTTGAAGCTCACATTGTGAATCCCGTTCTTTTTACGATAGATGTGATGATAGTTGGTTTCACTTCCACGGCCGCTTCGTTTTGCGGCAGTAGTAGGCCGGTTGCCGGGTAGGTTGTAGGTTAAAAATCCGTCCTCTGAGACGGTAGTAAGAGCATCGTTAAGACTCAGGATGATACCGCTTTCGTCATTAGACAGCGATTCGCCCAGAATATTAGCGGCAGCCTGTAGATCTTGATTTCCAGAAGCCTGCCCGGCGGTAGCGCCGGTATGGTCAAGGCTGCAGCCGGCTGATCCCACAGCCAGAAGTATCACACCGATTGCAAAAAAGAATGATATGTGTTGATTCATTGAGTGTTGAGTCTAATGGTTTTTAAGCGGTTTACTACTGTTAATACACATAAAGGGGCGGGGTACCCCCAATATTATTTGAATTTTCGGAGCGCTTTACGCATATCCTTTAGTGCCAGACCCATATGATTTTCAACGGTTTTGCGGCTTATCTCCAGCGATTTTGCGGCTTCTTTATAAGTAAAGTCTTCTATAAAACACAGCCGAAAGACCGTGCCCCGCTTTTCGGGCATATCCTCGATTGTTCTTTCGATAGCACTATAGAGTTCGTTTGCACGGGTTGTGTCTTCGGGAGTTAAGGCCGATTCTTGCTCATCGAAATCATGGTCCGTGTCAAATTTTTGGTTGTCGCGGTGGTGGTTGAGCATTCGCGTATAGGCTATCCGGAAAATATACGCACGCAGCGACTTATGTGGATCGATCTTTTGACGGTGTTCCCAGATATAAACAAAGGCTTTCTGTATTAGATCTTTGGCAGCCTCCGGGGCTGTGTTCTTGCTGACCAAAAAACGAAATAGCGCATCGTAATGGGCATCGAAGAAGGTTTGAAAGGCCTGATGATCACCTGCTTTAATTTTTTTGGCAAGCTCGGTGCCATCCAGTGCTTCTCCGGTGGATGAGGCCAGGGCCAGCAGCACCAGCTGTAAAGCCGAGGGAGCAATCATAGATAGTTTCCTTGAGTTAAGTTCAGCATATCGATGCCAAAAGTATGAATTAATAAGCGAAAGCGGGAATCTTATAAAGAAAAGGATGCTATCATGAGGAGCAAAGACGCATGTGGTATTGCTTGGCAGGGCGGTACATAAAAAAAGGCGCAGCCCGCGGGGAAAAGCGAGCTGCACCTCAGGACAGCCTCATAAAGTGAGGCTGATTACGGCGGTTTATATTTAGTTAATCATCATCGCCATCATCGTTGTCATTGTCGTCATTGTCATCGTCATAATCATCATCGAAGTCATCATCTTTTTCTACATCGAATGACTTGGCAATATTTTCATTAATCTGATCGTAATTGGCCGGATCGTTAGGATCGAGGTCATTTCCGGACTCATCCACAAACCAGCTGAACGGATCAACATTAATGGCAACAGAGGGTGCACTATCAAGAGAAACTTCTAACGCAGGATTTAGGTCCAGCTCCAGCTCAAACTCATCCCGTGAGCGGTAGGTAAAGAGCTGTCCGTTATAGATCCCTTTAATAACGACGGAATAGTCGTCGTCTTCATCACCGCTCTCATCATAGAAATCGGGATCGTTAAGGTTCGCGTGGTCGGGCTGATCAATCTCCATTTCAAATTCGTCATAGATGCCTTCGGGAACGGACGCTGAAGCAAGCACGAAGTCGCTTCCGTCCAGCGGAAGGTTGACGATCAGGTCATTTACCTCGAAATCGAGGGAGTCCCGATCGGCCGAACTTTCCAGTTCCAGTTCTTCGACCAGCATTTTAACCTCTGAAAGGGATTCAACGGCATTCTTTGAGTGTTTAGCAGCCATCTTCTGAGCGGTGGATGACTGAACTTTCATTTTTACAGCTACTTTGCGGTCCTGTTTGGAGTCTGAATTTGAGCTGGACACATCACACCCGGTAAAAAGGAGTGCAATAGCCAGCGTTGCAAGCAATGGCGAATATTTATTGAGTAAGTATTTCATAATTGGTTGTATTAAGGTTATTGAATGATAGTTGTATTAAGTATTGAATAATGATCCTTACTTGTTGGTAGTACACCTCGCACTGGGGGGTACCCCCAATGGCGATTGAAAATATTTTCATTATCCTTCGGGGCCACCAAAAACCCTTCTGAAAAGAGTTAGAAGATCTTAATGCGACGTCGGGGAACTTTTTTAGCGAAAAAAAGGTAAAAAACTAACTTTCTTGTAACAATTATGTTCGAAAACCCTCTTGTTAATAACGACGGCTTCAAAATGGCCGATAATCTACAGCGGCGGATTTATTAACGTTAGAAATCATGAAAATGAAAAAGGTACTTATTGTTGAGGATGAGATGATTATATCTCTTCTCTTAGAAAAGATGGTACAAAATTTAGGTCACGAAGTATTAGGAAAATTACCATCTGGTGAGGAGGCAGTAACCTTTGCCCTGGAACATAAGCCGGATCTTATCTTAATGGATATCCGGCTGGATGGTTTAATCTCCGGCATTGATGCTGTGAAACAGATTCATGAACATATGTCAGTACCGGTTATCTATATTTCCGGAAGTACCGATGCCCTTAATAATGGCGCATTGAAAGGATCTGACTATGTAACCTTTTTACCAAAGCCCATTACATTCTCAGAACTCAGTAACTCCCTCCGTATAGCCTCTTAAAATGGATTAGAAATTCGTTTGTCGGCCGCTTCTTATAGGTATCGGATTTGTCTTTACTGCCGAAGAAGTGCAATAGAAAGGGCAGCATTCCGATATTCCCTTATTTCCAAGATAAGAGCTCTATTACTATAAAAGTAAGAACTAATCCCTGGGTTGATGCCTTTTTTAACCATAGCTATCCTATTGATTTGCAGCAGGTTATAGGAATATGGAACAAAACAGAGAGGAGTAGGCCTATAAGTAGTTGAATTCTAACGAAAATTATTACAACGTTATGAAGAAACTACTATTATTACCTTTATTCGCGTTTATATTTGCTCCTTTCTTTACTACTGCCCAGGCTCAGTATGATGATGAGGCCATCAAGAACACCATCGGCATTGGTCCCCGGCTGGGTTACTATAAGGCGGATGATGCCGATGAGGGCAGCTTCTACGGCGGCGCGCAGATTCGCGCTCGTCTGGGCAGAATTATT